>NZ_JBMIRP010000060.1:0-53362 GCF_049202975.1 Ureibacillus sp. MALMAid1270
AGCCAGTACATCCATGTACAAGTGAAGTGATAATGGCAAAGAGGTCACACCCGTTCCCATACCGAACACGGAAGTTAAGCTCTTTAGCGCCGATGGTAGTTGGGGGCTTCCCCCTGTGAGAGTAGGACGTCGCTTCGCAAATGACACCGCTGATAATCAGTGGTGTTTTTTTATGCCCAACTACCATGGAAACCGAAGGTTCGGCGCGTATAAAGAAATAAAATTAAAATACAAAGAAAAATATATATATAAATGATTCGAGAAGTGGGAGGACCAAGGAGTTCAAGGAACCAAGGAGTGAGGAGCGGAATGTACTATGTACATGAGCACCGCAACGACACAGGTGACGCAGAAATCCGCCGGTCATCGCGCTTCGAGCTTAGCGACGAGGGAAGTTGGGGGCACCCCTGTGAGAGTAGGACGTCGCTTCGCAAATGACACCGCTGATAACCAGTGGTGTTTTTTTATACCCAACAACCATGGAAACCGAAGGTTCGGCGCGTATAAAGAAATAAAATTAAAATACAAAGAAAAATACATATATAAATGATTCGAGAAGTGGGAGGACCAAGGAGTTCAAGGAACCAAGGAGTGAGGAGCGGAATGTACTATGTACATGAGCACCGCAACGACGCAGGTGACGCAGAAATCCGCCGGTCATCGCGCTTCGAGCTTAGCGACGAGGGAAGTTGGGGGCACCCCTGTGAGAGTAGGACGTCGCTTCGCAAATGATACCGCTGATAACCAGTGGTGTTTTTTTATGCCCAACTACCATGGAAACCGAAGTTCGGAGCATTTTTGAAAAAGAGATAATAGAAAAGCAAAATTTAAAATAAGTAATTTTCATACAACCACCAAAATCGTATAAGAAAATTAAATCTGAATTTTTCGTCACAAATTTAATGGTACTCTCTTTATAATTTGTTATGAATATAGAGTAAAAATGATCCTCCAATCAAAATAACTCAAATCTACAATCCAGCAATAAAAACACATAGATAAAATAATCTTACTCATAATTAGTACTAGAAAAAAGCTTTCAAAGTATTGTTTATTGCAGTAAAGAGAATAATTTAAAGGATAAATATATTATAATATTCCGAATTATTTTTCTTTTTTAATAACCTTGACACTTTTTTTACATGTTGTTAACCTTACTATTAATATTTATTTAAAGATCTAGGGAGGCATTAAGAAAATGTGGGAAACTAAATTTGCCAAAGAAGGTTTAACTTTTGATGATGTATTATTAATACCTGCACATTCAGAGGTACTACCGAAAGAAATAGATTTATCGGTTCAATTAACACCTAAAATTAAACTTAATATTCCGATTGTCAGTGCTGGTATGGATACAGTAACAGAGTCAAAAATGGCAATAGCTATCGCACGTCAGGGCGGAATTGGCATTATTCATAAAAATATGTCAATCGAAGAGCAAGCTGAAGAAGTTGAAAAAGTAAAACGTTCTGAAAGTGGTGTAATTACAGATCCATTTTTCTTAACGCCTTCTCATCAAGTGTATGATGCAGAACATTTAATGGGTAAATACCGCATCTCAGGTGTTCCTATCGTTAATAATTCAGAAGAACAAAAACTAGTTGGTATTATTACAAACCGTGATATGCGTTTTATCTCAGATTACTCATTAAAAATTGATGACGTTATGACAAAAGAAAACTTAATTACTGCTCCTGTTGGAACAACTTTAGAAGAAGCAGAAAAATTACTTCAAAAATATAAAATTGAAAAATTACCTATCGTTGATGCAGATGGTAAATTAACTGGTTTAATTACAATCAAAGACATTGAAAAAGTAATTGAATTCCCTAATGCCGCAAAAGATAGCGTAGGTCGCTTATTAGTAGGTGCTGCAGTAGGAGTTTCAAAAGACACAATGCCTCGTGTAGCTAAATTAGTAGAAGCTCAAGTCGATATTATTGTAATTGATACAGCTCATGGACATTCACAAGGTGTACTTGATACTGTAAGAAAAATTCGCGAAGCTTATCCAAATCTAGAAATTATTGCAGGAAATGTAGCAACTGGTGAAGGAGCACGTGCTTTATTCGAAGCTGGTGCAGATGTAGTTAAAGTTGGTATCGGACCTGGTTCAATTTGTACAACTCGTGTTGTTGCAGGTGTTGGTGTACCACAAATTACTGCAGTTTATGATTGTGCAACAGTTGCACGCGAATTAGGAAAGTCAATTATTGCCGATGGTGGTATTAAATACTCTGGTGATATTGTAAAAGCACTTGCTGCAGGTGGACATGTTGTAATGCTTGGTTCTTTACTTGCTGGTACTACTGAATCACCTGGTGAAACTGAAATCTTCCAAGGCCGTCGCTTTAAAGTATATCGTGGTATGGGTTCACTTGCTGCGATGGAAAAAGGTTCAAAAGACCGTTACTTCCAAGAAGACGCAAAAAAATTAGTTCCAGAAGGTATCGAAGGTCGTCTTCCTTACAAAGGTCCTTTAGCAGATACAATTCACCAACTAATTGGTGGTATCCGTGCTGGTATGGGTTACTGTGGAGCTCCAAACCTAGAATATTTAAGAGATAACTCACAATTTGTTCGTATGACAGGTGCAGGTCTTCGTGAATCTCATCCACATGATGTACAAATTACAAAAGAAGCTCCAAACTATTCATTACAATAAAAATGATTCGATCATCAACAAGATTTCATCATCTACTGATGGTTTAGTTGAATCAATCAAAGTGTTAATGTCCGTAATCTTTCACCTATTTTCTAATCATGAGGTATTAGTTTTACAGACATTCACACCGAATAATTAAATATGGAACTTTAGCACTCTTTTATCGTCTATATATGATAATAAAAGAGTGCTTTTTTCTATTATTTCCCCAAACATATATAGTGAAAACTATGATAGAATTGCGGATATAAGAATAAAAAATTGTGGAGGTATATTTGTGAATAAGACAGTAAGGAAAACATCTTGGTTTAACATGTTATTAATTCCGATTCTGTTACTTAGCTTTTTTATTTCAACACCAATAAATGCGAGTGCAGAAACAGATTTAGGTTTAAACGTAGACGCAGCAATTTTAATTGATGCAGATACAGGTAAGATTTTATATGAACAAAATGCGGATGCTGCTTTAGGTATCGCGAGTATGACAAAAATGATGACAGAGTATATTCTTTTGGATGCGATTGATGCAGGAACAATTACTTGGGATCAAGAATATCGAGTAACAGACTATACATATAAAATGTCACAAAATCGTGCATTAAGTAATGTACCTCTAAGAGCAGATGGTACATATACAATCCGAGAATTATATGAAGCAATGGCAATTTATTCTGCTAATGCTGCAACTGTAGGAATTGCAGAAACGATTGCAGGAACTGAAACAGAGTTCCTAAAATTAATGAATAAAAAAGCAGAAGAACTTGGTTTAGAAAATTATAAATTTGTTAACTCAACAGGTTTAAATAACGCAGATCTTAATGGTATGCAACCTGCTGGTACAGGCCCTGAAGATGAAAACGTTATGTCTGCAACAGATGTTGCGAAACTAGCATATCATCTATTAAAAGACCATCCAGAAGTATTAGAAACTTCTAGTATTCCAAAGAAGACTTTCCGTGAAGGTACTGAAGATGCAATTGAGATGGAAAACTGGAACTGGATGTTACCAGGTTTAGTGTTTGAATATGAAGGTGTAGATGGTTTAAAAACAGGTACAACAAATTTCGCTGGTTCATGTTTTACAGGTACTGCTGAACGTAATGGAACACGTCTAATTGCGGTTGTAATGAATGCAGTGAATGAATATGGTATTGACCCTGTTAAAAAAGCTCGCTTTGATGCAGCAAAACAACTATTTGATTATGGTTTTGGACAATTCTCGAAACAAGAAATTGTACCAGCTAACTATGTATTCGAAGAGCAAAAATCAATTCCAGTTACAAAAGGGAAAGAAGACCAAGTTTCTATCGGTGTAAAAGATCCAATTTCAATTGTAGTAAAGTCGAGTGAAAAGGATTTGTATAAACCTAAGCTCATTCTTGAGACAGAAACCTTAGAAGCTGCAGTAGAAGAAGGTACTGTTGTTGGAAAAGTAGTAATTGAACGTACAGAAGGCACGGATTACGGTTATATTGATGGGAAAGACTTCTCAGCTGATGTCGTAACAACTGAACCAGTTGAGCGTGCTGGTTGGTTCTCATTATTCTTCCAAGCAATTGGTAATTTCTTCGCAAGTATTTGGAATGGTATAACTAGTTTTGTTATGGGATTCTTCTCATAATTTAAAACCAGGCGATTATTAAAGTGTATAAGGAAAACACACAGCTTTTAAAAAAGTTGTGTGTTTTTTTTCTTGGACAAAATATCGAATCACTAGTATCTCCATATTTTAAAATGAAAAGGAGAGTGATTTTCATGTGTGGAATTACAGGGTGGGTTCATTTTAAGGAGCTATTAATTGGGAAAGAAGACATTATAAAAGCAATGACAAAAACTTTATCGAAGCGTGGCCCTGATGATGAAAATATATTCACCAGTCATCATGCATTACTTGGCCATAGACGATTAGCAGTCATTGATCTCGAGGGTGGCAAACAGCCAATGACAAAAGCAAAAGAATCCTCGAACTATACAATAACTTATAATGGTGAATTATATAACACGGATGAAATACGAGATGAATTAAAAAGAAGAGGTTATATATTTACAACCCACTCTGATACAGAAGTTTTATTAACTGCTTTTATTGAGTGGGGGGAACAATGCGTAGATTATTTAAATGGTATCTACGCGTTTGGTGTTTGGGATGATAAAAAGGAAACTTTAACATTATTCCGTGATCGTCTAGGTGTAAAACCTTTATTTTATTCTGAGTTTGCGGGTGGATTACTATTTAGCTCTGAAATAAAAGCCATTTTAGCACACCCAGAAATAAGTCCAATCATTGGTTATGAAGGTCTTGCTGAAGTATTAGGTTTAGGACCATCAAGAACCCCTTCAAATGGTGTTTTTAAAGGTATTAGTGAATTAAGACCAGGGCATGGTTTACAATACTCACGTAATGGCTTAAAAATATGGCGATATTGGAATGTTGAAAGTAAAGAACATAAAGAATCATTAGATGAAACAGTAGAGCATGTTCGTGAGCTTGTTATAGATGCTGTTGAAAGACAGCTTGTATCAGATGTACCTTTATGTACTTTCCTTTCAGGTGGGCTTGATTCAAGTATTATTACTGCTATTGCAGCTAAAAAATATGAAAAAGAGGGAAGACAGCTCCATACTTACTCTATAGACTATGAAGATAATGAAAAATTCTTCGCAGCAAATGATTTTCAAGTTTCTACAGATGCATATTGGATTAATAAAATGACTGAAACCTTCAATACAACTCATACCTCATCTGTTATCCCCCAACAAAAATTGATAGATTATTTAACTGCCGCTGTTACTGTACGTGATTTACCAGGTATGGCAGATGTGGATTCCTCACTACTTTGGTTCTGTGAGCAGATTAAACAAGACTACACTGTCGCTTTATCCGGTGAATGTGCAGATGAAATCTTTGGAGGATACCCATGGTTTAGATCACCTCATACTAGTGGATTCCCTTGGATTCGATCTTTAGATGAACGAAACAACTTCTTACAAGATAAATGGCAAAAGAAACTTGCTATTAAAGACTATGTGTATAGTAAATATGAACAAACAGCAAATGAAACACCAAAACTAGATGGTGAAAATGTAGAAGATGCAAAAAGAAGAGAGCTATTTTATTTAAATATGAACTGGTTCATGAATACACTACTAGAAAGAAAAGATAGAATGAGTATGGGAGCTAGTCTTGAAGTGCGTGTACCATTTGCCGATCATCGAATAGTAGAATATGCATGGAATATTCCGTGGGAAATGAAACGAGTAGGAGATCAAGAAAAAGGAATTCTAAGAAAAGCAATGGAAGGGATTCTACCAGACGAAGTGCTATATCGAAAAAAGAATCCATATCCTAAAACGTACCACCCAGCCTATACAGATGGTGTTCAAAAATGGTTAATAGAATTACTAAAAGATAAAAATTCAATTCTCCACGAACTGTTTGATAAGAAGCAGTTACAAAACTTAGTTGAATCAAAAGGGGAATCTTTCAAGGTACCATGGTTTGGACAGTTAATGACTGGCCCACAACTATTAGCTTACTTAGCACAAATTCATGTATGGTTTGATCATAATAAAATTCGTCTAGTTGATTAGAAAAAGGGTTATCTTGAGAGCAAAACTTTCAAGATAACCCTTTCTACATATATAAAATTTGGGAGATGATTACATCACATTTTCCTCATCTAATTTACTCTCTTAACACCCCAAATGCTCATTAATTTATGAATGGCATTTTCTATGCCATCAAAATTAAGTCCGCCAAATCCAAGTAAAAATTGAGGCACATTATACTCAATTGGAGAAATCATATAATCTGATATCGGATAAACGCCTATTCCATGGTTCGAAGCTTTTTCCTTAAGTTGTTGCTCGCTAAGATCATGAGGAACAGATAAGACGATATTCATCCCAGCATATTCACCTGATATGGATAAAGTAGGATAATGACGTTCGATTACTTCCGTCATATGTTCATGCTTTTTCTTATATAATTTACGCATTCGATTTAAATGTTTTGCGAAATGTCCATCTTTCATAAAGTTGGCGAGTATATGTTGGTCAAATCTTGGAACAGTAGATGTATAGTATGTAAAAGTATTATGATAGGTTGATAATAATGATTTAGGTAAAACAAAATAAGCAACACGTAATGAAGGCATTAAGGATTTTGTAAAGGTACTCATATAAATGACTTTATCATTGTTATCTAAGCCTTGAAGAGATGGTATTGGTTTACCTAAATAGCGAAATTCAGAATCATAATCGTCTTCGATAATAAACCGATCTGAATGTTGCGCAGCCCAGTTTAATAATTGAGATCGTCGTGTTGCTGAAAGAACAGCTCCAGTAGGGAATTGATGTGATGGTGTAACATATACGACATTAGCTGTTGTTTGTTCCAAATCACTAATTCTTATTCCTTCTTCATCAACTTGAATTGGGAATACTGTTCGACCAGTATGCTTAATAATTCGATTGACTGTTTTATACCCAGGATTCTCGATTGCAAATTCATTTGAATTTAAAAGGCGAATAATCATAGGTAAAAGTTGTTCTGTTCCCGAGCCAATCACAATTTGTTCAGGACTACATACTACACCACGGGATTGATATAGGTATTTTGCAATTTCTACTCGCAATTCATATTCACCTTGAGGGTGACCAGTTAACAGTAGATCTTTATTATGTTCATCTATTAAAAGTTTTGCATACTTTCTCCATGTGGTAAAAGGGAATCCATCTAAATCAATTGTCCCAGGGTTAAAATCAATTTCGAACGATTGCTTAATAACAAGTGGAACTGGTTCTAAATTTGTTTCATTTTCCACATATGGTAAGTCGTCAATTGTTTCTACAAAATAGCCAACTCGTGGTACAGAAATTATATAACCTTCTGCAAGCAATTGAGCATAAGCAATTTCAATCGTTGTTTGGCTAATATTTAAAAAATCAGCCAGTTTACGTTTAGAGGGGAGTTTCGTTCCTACCTCAATTCTTTTGGAAATAATGGCATTTTTAATACCTACATATAATTGTTCATATAACGGTTTATCTGAATTTCTTTCAAGTTCAAAAATTAGCATGTCCATTCATATCACCCTATCTGACCTTTTAAAAGTTGTAAAAATTAAGTGAATAAAGTGGTCAATTATTATTATACTAAATGTAAAGTAATTGTTAACTTTATTTCTAGAAGTATTTTAATGCAAACATCCCTTGCAAAAAAAAATCGCATATAGTAAAGTATGGTTACAATGTATGATAGTTGAATTCGATGATAGGAAGTAGTAACAAGGAACGTTTTTTTTTAGAGAGTCAGCGGTTGGTGGAAGCTGATAAAAGCACTTGTGAATCCGTCCTTGAGATGCCTTGCTGAAATGTTTAGTAAGCATGAGCCGGTTGAAAAGCCGTTATTTGATAAGTGGATTAGATGTCTTTTTGTCTAGTCAATTAGGGTGGCAACGCGGGTAGCTCTCGTCCCTTTTTGGGATGGGGGCTTTTTTATGTTCATTTTTGCAAGGATCGAAAAACTATAAAAATTGGAGGAATCAAAATGTTAGATATTAAACGCGTACGTGACAATTATGGAGAAGTAAAAAAAATCCTACTTACACGTAATGAAGATCTAGGAAACATTGATGAGTTTGAAGTGTTAGATGCAAAACGTCGTGAGCTAATTGCAAAAACAGAAGTTTTAAAAGCAGAAAGAAATAAAGTTTCTGAACAAATTTCAATCATGAAACGAAACAAAGAAAATGCAGATGAAGTGATCGCACGTATGCGTGAAGTTGGAGATGAAATTAAACAACTTGATGCGGAGTTACATGAAGTTGAAGAAAAATTCGAGTATATGATGATGCGTTTACCAAACCTTCCTCATGAGTCAGTTCCAGTTGGTACGACGGAAGATGATAACGTAGAAGTTTTAAAATGGGGAGAACTACCAAACTTTAATTTTGAAGCAAAACCACACTGGGATTTAGCGACAGATTTACAAATTGTTGATTTTGAACGTGCTGGAAAAGTAACTGGTAGCCGTTTTGTATTCTACCGTGGTTTAGGTGCTCGTCTAGAACGTGCTTTAATGAGCTTCATGATGGATTTACATGCAGAAGAGCATGGTTATGAAGAAATGCTACCACCAGTTATCGTAAATCGTGATAGCTTAACTGGTACTGGTCAATTACCGAAATTCGAGGAAGATGTATTTAAATTAGCAGATACAGATTACTTTATGATTCCAACAGCAGAAGTACCTGTAACAAACTTCTTCCGTGACGAAATATTAGATGTGGAAATTCTTCCAAAAGGATTTGCTGCATACAGTGCTTGTTTCCGTTCAGAAGCAGGTTCAGCTGGTCGTGATACGCGCGGTCTTATTCGCCAACATCAATTCAATAAAGTTGAATTAGTTCGATTCACAAAACCAGAAGAATCTTACGATGAATTAGAAAAATTAACAGGTCATGCTGAAAAAGTTCTTCAATTATTAGGCTTACCTTACCGTAAATTATTAATGTGTACTGCAGATCTTGGCTTCACTGCAGCGAAAAAATACGATTTAGAAGTATGGATGCCAACTCAAAACATGTACCGTGAAATTTCTTCTTGTTCAAACTTTGAAGATTTTCAAGCGCGTCGTGCAAATATTCGTTTCCGTCGTGAGCAAGGGGCAAAACCTGAATATGTACACACATTAAACGGTTCTGGTCTTGCAATTGGACGTACAGTTGCTGCCATCTTAGAAAATTATCAACAAGAAGATGGTTCAGTTGTTATTCCTGAAGTATTACGTCCTTATATGGGTGGAAAAGAAGTTATCGCTACCCCAACAAAATAAAAATCAAGGAGCTTTGGCACTTAGCCTTAGCTCCTTTCTTCATTATTAATGTGATATTGATGATTATCTACATATTCCTTTAATCTCACTTGATGTTTTAGTTGGAAATTATAATCGTTTGAAGCTAAGTATGCGACACCTTCAATAAAACCTATTATGGCTGGGATATAAGTCCAACAAAATAACAAATAAAGAATGCCAGAGCCCGTTTTACCTAGATAAAATTTGTGAATGCCAAAGCCTCCAAGAAAAATTCCTAGTAAGCCTGCAACAATTTTATTTTTAAATGGCCAAAATGGCTGAATCCCATTCATCTTTCCATACTGCGTTGGAGGATGTGAATAGATTGGTTGTGCATATTTGGGTGTGTGTGCAATGTCATTTTGAATAACTGGTTGTCGTGTACCTTGTTGTGTAATGGCAAACTTCTCACCACAATATTTACATTTTGCCGCATTAGGATTTCGTGGTGCGCCACATTGTGGACATTTGTTCTGATTCATCTGAAGATCTCCTCCAACATACAAAGAATTAAGGATTGTTTTGTGCTACTTGTTTTCCACATTGATTACAAAAACGGTCTATCGAATCTAGTTCATTTCCACATTCACAATTTTGTTTTGCAATTTTTGTC
Source organism: Ureibacillus sp. MALMAid1270 (assembly GCF_049202975.1). Classification (NCBI taxonomy): domain Bacteria; kingdom Bacillati; phylum Bacillota; class Bacilli; order Caryophanales; family Caryophanaceae; genus Ureibacillus; species Ureibacillus sp. MALMAid1270. The sequence continues at coordinate 10,138 of NZ_JBMIRP010000060.1, forward strand.
CCACATGTAGAACAGAAGTTTGAGTCTTCCTCATTTAATGAACCGCATGAATGAAATACGATATGAACGTCTGATTTCACTCCGCAAAAGTTACAAAACTTACTAGTAGCTAATAATCTTTAATACTTTTGTAAAAACATCAAATAATTGTTAATTAAAAATGAAATGAGCCTACGTAAATAGACGTAGGCTCGTATTATTAACACTATTACATTTTGTTTTAGAAGAATAAGAAACCAATACTGATGATGATTCCGGTAAAAATTAGAACAAACAAACAGAATCCCATAATATCCTTTGCTCTTAATCCAGCAATTGCAAGAGCTGGAAGTGCCCAGAATGGTTGAATCATATTCGTCCAAGCATCACCCCATGCGATAGCCATCGCTGTTTTAGCATAGTCAGCGCCAATAGCTTGAGCTGCTTCGATCATTACAGGCGCTTGTACAGTCCATTGACCTCCACCTGAAGGAACAAAGAAGTTTACTAACCCAGCTGAGTAGAATGTAAATAAGTAGAAAGTGAAATCATTTGATATGGCAATAAACCATTTTGAAAAGACTACTGCTAAACCTGATGCTGTCATCATGCCCATAATACCTGCATAAAACGGGAATTGGAATACAATTCCGCCTGTTGTTTTAATTGCATTTTGTACAGCAGCTAAGAAACGTTGTGGCGTGCCGTGAAGGATAATACCTGAAATAATAAAGATTGTGTTTACAATATTTAAATCTAAAGCAAAGCCTTTTGTTGCAAAATGATAAACCAAATAAGTCACACCTATAAGACCAATTAAAACTGTTAATACATAACTTCTTTCTGACCAGGAAGCAAATGTTCTTTCAGCAGGAGGAAATTTTTGCTCTTCCTCGACTAAAAGTTTTGGATCTACTTCAACCACATCTTGTTCTTTAGGCATCATGAATCGGTTAAAGAATGGTAAAGTAATACCAATTACGATAACTATAAATAAGTTATATGGAGTGAAAATTGTAGAAGTTGTTGGAATTACACCCACCAAGTCTTCGTAAAAATGACCACTTGTTGCAATCGTTAATGGAATTGAACCTGCTAAACCACCATGCCAAACAATAAAACCTGAGTAGGCACTAGCGATTAATAATCGATAATCTACCTTTTTCACATGACGTGCAATTTCCTTTGCAAATAGTGCACCAATTACTAAACCAAAGCCCCAGTTAATCCAACTAGCAAGTAAAGATACAAATGTAACTACAATAATAGCGGTACTTGGCCTTTTTAATTTACTTGCAGAAGAAGATAGTAACTTTTTAAAGACAGGACTATTTGCTAAAACATGCCCAGCAGCTAGTACAACAACCATTTGCATAGTAAAGCCTAATATCCCCCAAAATCCATTACCCCAATGAACAACCATATCTAATGGTGTGGATGGAGTTAAAACGACACCTAGAAATAAAACTAGTACGGTTAAGATTGCAACAAAGATATAAGGATCTGGTAAGTATTTTTCCATAATTGTATTCGCGACTTTAGTTAAAAACTTCATCTCTTCATTTCCCCCTTCTCAAATTTTTGGTATTACTTTTTGATGAATAATATGTTTGGTAAGAAAGTTTTATATCTTTGACAGAAAAAAATTAAGAGAGTCATAAGTAAAAAGGGATTCTTGTCCTATTTCGAGAAATAGAATCATATATTGATATGAATGTGTAAATTTACTAGTAGATAATTTTTATTCATAATGGGGGATTAGAATGAAGGGTAAAGTATGGGATTCATTTGAACAGGCTGTAGCAGATATACATGATGGAGCTACTTTAATAGTTGGTGGATTTGGATTATGTGGTATTCCTGAAAAAAGTATTGAAGCATTAAGAAATCAGGGGACAAAAAACTTAACGATTGTGAGTAACAACTGTGGAGTAGATGATTGGGGTCTTGGTCTACTTCTAGCAAATAAACAAATTAAAAAAATGGTTGCTTCATATGTAGGTGAAAATAAAATCTTTGAACAACAATTTCTAAGTGGGGAGTTAGAGGTTGAGCTAACACCTCAAGGAACTTTAGCAGAGCGTATTCGTGCAGGTGGAACAGGTATTCCTGGTTTCTACACTGCAACAGGGGTAGGAACTCCAATTGCAGAAGGAAAAGAAGTGAAAGTCTTCGATGGAAGAGAATATTTACTAGAAAGAGCCATTGTTGGTGATTTTGCTTTAGTAAAGGCGTGGAAAGCAGACAAATTAGGTAATCTAGTATTCCGTAAAACATCTCGAAACTTTAACCCGATTGCTGCGATGGCAGGGAAAATTACGATTGCGGAAGTTGAAGAGATTGTAGAAGTTGGAGAACTTGATCCAGACGAAATTCATACACCAAGTGTTTTTGTACAACGTGTTATACTCGGTCAAAATTACGAAAAACGAATAGAGCGATTAACTGTTCAAAAAGTTGGGGAAGGGGCGTAATTCCAATGGATGTAAGAAGAAGAATTGTTCAAAGAGCAGTAAAAGAGATTGAAGACGGCATGAACGTAAACCTAGGGATTGGTATGCCAACTCTTGTAGCCAATGAAATTCCTGCAGACTTTAATGTGTTACTACAATCTGAAAATGGGATGCTTGGAATTGGACCTTATCCAACTGAAGATGAAGTGGACGCGGATCTTATCAATGCCGGGAAAGAGACAGTAACGATCGTACCAGGTGGATCATTTTTTGATAGTGCAGAATCCTTCGCTATGATTCGTGGTGGACATATTGATTTAGCTATTCTCGGAGCTATGGAAGTGTCTGAAACAGGAGATTTGGCTAACTGGATGATTCCTGGAAAGATGATAAAGGGTATGGGTGGTGCCATGGACCTTGTGACAGGTGCTAAACGTGTTGTAGTCATTATGGAACACGTAAACAAACATGGGGAATCTAAAATTAAGAAAACATGTACATTGCCATTAACAGGTAAAGGTGTTGTACATCGACTCATTACAGAATTAGCTGTGTTTGACTTTACTAATGAGGGAATGGTGTTAATTGAAACAGCACCAGGAGTAACCGTTGAAGAAGTACAAGAAAAAACAGAAGGTTCATTTACAATTGCAGAATCACTTCTTTCCAATAAATAAATTTTACTTAGAATGTACTGAAAGTTTCTTCATTGTTTTATAATATTGAAATATAAAACGTTGAAGGGGAACAACAACTGTGGAACATCTTATTTATCAAAACTTAAAAAAACAAGAAATTTCAGGAATCCGAAAATTTACAAGTATGCTTGTAGATTATCCAAATGCAATCAATCTTTCAATTGGACAACCGGATTTTCCAACTCCTGATCATGTGAAAGAAAGTGCTAAAAGTGCAATTGATCAAAATTTCACTTCTTATACACCAAACGCTGGTCTTTTAGAATTGCGAAAAGCAATTGCCCAATTTAATGAGGAGAAATACGGGTTAAAGTATAATCCGGAAAACGAAGTGGTTGTGACACATGGGGCTTCTGGGGCTATTATGGCTGTATTACGTACGATTTTATCTGAAGGCTGTGAAGTAATCATCCCAGCACCTGTATACCCTGGCTATGTTCCAATCATTGAAATGTTCGGCGGGGTTCCTGTTTATGTAGATACTACATCAACAGATTTTGTATTAACGGCTGAATTAATAGAAAAATATATTACGGAACAAACAAGAGCAATCTTCCTATGTTCCCCTGCAAATCCAGTAGGGACAATTATCGAGGAAAGTCAGTTAAAAGAAATAGCAACCTTATTAAAAGATAAAGAGATCTTTATCGTTTCTGATGAAATTTATAGTGAATTAATTTTTGATAAAAAACATCATTCCATCGCTAGTTTTGAAGGTATGCGTGAGAAAACGATCGTTGTTAACGGCGTATCTAAATCTCACTCCATGACAGGTTGGCGAATTGGATATACACTAGCCCCTGCCTATATTTCAAAGGAAATTACAAAAGTAATTGCCTATTTCTTAAGCTGTGAATCTAGTATTAGCCAATATGCAGCGTTGGAAGCATTATCAGTTGGTAAAGACGATCCGATTGAGATGAAAAATGAATATAAAAAGAGACGTGATTTAGTTTATAATCGTTTAGTATCCATGGGGATTGATGTTGTGAAGCCAGAAGGTGCATTTTATATCTTCCCATCGATTAAACATACAAATATGAAGTCATTTGATTTTTGTGTTCGTTTATTAGAAGAACAAGAAGTCGCTACGGTTCCAGGTAGTGCATTTTCTAGTTACGGAGAAGGCTATATCCGCATTTCTTATGCGCAGCCACTAGATAAATTAGAAGAAGCCATGAATCGTTTAGAGAAGTTTATGGAGCAGTTTAAGTAAGAGTTTAGAAATTGCGGGGACGTGCACGTAAATTTTAACTCGCACATAAACAAGTGGGAGCCGCACGTAAAGGCGCGAAACCCGCACATAACGGGAACAAACTCGCACATAAACGTGAGAAATTCGCACATAAATTGCAACTCGCACATAAACATGCGAGAGCCGCACATAAAGTCGCGAAACCCGCACATAACGGGAACAAACTCGCACATAAACGTGAGAAACCCGCACATAAATTACAACTCGCACATAAACAAGTGGGAGCCGCACGTAAAGTCGCGAAACCCGCACATAACGGGATCAAACCCGCACATAAACGTGAGAAACCCGCACATAAATTGCAAATCGCACATAAACAAGTGGGAGCCGCACATAACCCGGCAAAACCCGCACATAACGCTTTAACCACAAAAAACATAAAAGACAGGTTCAAAAATATGAACCTGTCTTTTACTCTTCATTTTTATTTCTTAGTGCTAATTTCTTTGCTTTATTACGTTCACGTAATGCGCGGAAGAAATCGCTCAGCATTTGCCCACATTCTTCAGCAAGAACTCCTTCTGTAACCTCACATTCATGGTTAAAACGGGAGTCATTTAACATGTTATATAGGGAATGGACACAACCTGCTTTTATATCCCTTGCTCCATATACCACTCGTGGTATGCGGGATTGTAAAATGGCACCAGCACACATAGGACAAGGCTCAAGGGTAACATAGAGAGTTGTTTCCTCTAGTCGCCAGCTCCCAATAACTTTACACGCATCCTGAATCGCCATTAGTTCTGCATGGGTTATGGCATTTTGGGAAGTCTCCCGTAAATTGTGAGCTCTAGCGATGATTTCATCATTGTAGACAATAACCGCTCCGATTGGTACCTCACCAATTGCTTCTGCTTTTTTCGCTTCATCAATGGCTGCAAGCATAAACTGATGATCTTTTTCTAAAAATTCCACAAACATCTCTCCTTGGTTGATAGTGTATCATAGGAGATTGAAAATATTGAATTACATCATCTTGTTGAATGGAAGTTTCCATAGCAACTTACTAAATTGTGTATTTATATTTAATAATTACTTTACTTACTTTTACTCCACTTCTGTTTTTCGACTACTATATATGATAAAATGTAAAGCATTGACGAATTTTGACGAGAAGGAGGGGCTTTCTATGTCTGTCCCTTTTATAACAGTTGAAGGCCCAATAGGTGTAGGAAAAACATCTTTATCGAAAGCAATCGCTGATACATATGGATTTCATTTATTAAAAGAGATTGTAGATGAAAATCCATTTTTAGGGAAGTTTTATGAGGACATCGAAGAGTGGAGTTTTCAAACAGAAATGTTCTTCCTTTGTAATCGATATAAACAGTTATCGGATGTAAAATCCCTTATTATCCAAAACCAAACACCTGTTGTAGCAGATTATCATATATTTAAAAACCTAATCTTTGCAAAGCGTACACTTCCTGCATCAGAGTATAAAAAATATGAATCTATTTACGATATATTAACTTCAGATATGCCAAGGCCCAATATGGTGATTTACTTATATGCTAGCCTTGATACGTTGATGAATCGAATTAAGATGCGCGGAAGAGAATTTGAAAAATTGATTACTAGAGAATATATGGATCAATTATCAAAAGACTATCATGAGTTCATTCAACATTTTAAAGTAAAACATCCTGATATACCGGTTATTGAATTAGATGGCGACAAAATAGACTTTGTACAAAATGATGAAGACTTACAGCAAGTATTAAATATAGTAAACACCAGCTTAAAGGAGTACAAGTAGAATGAATTTAAGAGATAAATATAATATACCTTCCAATGCTGTTATTACGATTGCCGGTACTGTAGGCGTAGGGAAATCAACGATGACAACTGCTTTAGCAGAAGCATTAAATTTCCGTACATCTTTTGAAAAGGTTGACTCAAACCCTTATTTAGATAAATTTTATGATGACTTTGAAAAATGGAGCTTCCACTTACAAATTTACTTTTTAGCTGAGCGATTTAAAGAGCAAAAACGTATTTTTGAATACGGTGGCGGGTTCATTCAGGATCGTTCTATCTATGAAGATACAGGTATTTTTGCAAAAATGCATTACGATAAAGGAACGATGAACCCAACAGATTACGAGACGTACACGAATTTGTTTGATGCAATGGTAATGACTCCTTATTTCCCACATCCAGACTTATTAATCTATTTAGAGGGATCACTTGAAGATGTGATTGATAGAATTAAAGAACGCGGTCGTGAAATGGAACAACATACGCCAAGAGAATATTGGGAAGAAATGCATGGCCGTTATCAAGAATGGATTGACCAATTTAACTCTTGCCCTGTACTACGATTAGATATTAATGATTACGACTTAAAGGAAAATCCAGAACAGATAGAGAGTATTATTGAACGAATTGGCTATATGATTGAACAAACGAATCGTTTTAAAAAATAAGTATTAGTTAAAGAGCGTGTAGACAAGATTGAATCGGACTTTGTTTACACGTTTTTTTGTGGTAACCAATAGGTATATTAGATAGAGGGGTATTTCGGATCGTGAATATGAAAATAGTTTAAAAATGGCTTTATTCATAATAAGAACAAAGCCACTTTTAATTGAAATGAGTTATTTAATTTTAATTAAATAAGGCATAGGTCTAGCTGAACCATCTGATTCAGGTTTTGGAAGAAATTTATAATTTCCAAAAACCATTTGCGTAGTTCCACCACCATCAATGTTAATTGTAGAGTAAGGATCATATCCTAAACTGTTTAAGTCTTCTTTGATTGTCGCCATTGTTACTGTTTGTAATGGTTGAATGAAATGGATAACAGCATTGCCTTTATCATCGCTGCCCCTTGCCACAAGAGTTCTAAATGCGGATGTTGACCAAATAGTACCTCCTGAGTAGCGTGGACTTTCCCCAAACAAGTCTTTACCACCAATGGCGAAAAGTACTTTTCCTACCTTATTTTCGAGTTCAGTTAAGTTTAATGCAGAAGTACAAGCTATTCTCAGATTACCACCATAATAGCGTTCATCGTCAGAAATATAGAATGTCCAAGAATTTTTTTCGTGATTCACTGTATGATTTTTCGTTTGGCCTCTTGTGTAATGCATAGCTAGTGCTTGAGTAACTGTATTAAAGAAACTCCCATTCACTCCTTGGTATCCACTTTTAATTAATGAATTTGCAACATATTGTGTAGCGATCTCCGTAGGTGAAGCTTCAAGCACTTGATAACGTCTTGTACCGACAGTTTTTACAGGCAATAATTTTGCCATAAATATCCTCTCCTATATCATTATTTTGTACGTACAATATATAAAGGGGATGTTGATAGAAAAATAACAACCAATAGAAATATTTCTTTTGTTTTTACTAAAATTTCCACCAATGGTATTATATTGTCTAAAATCTATTGTGATATGAGGTGGAACTGTGAATAAAAAATTGGGTGTTTGTTTACAAATACTTATACTATTTTTATTTATTGCTGGGTGTTCAGAAGATGCGGAACAAAACGTGGTCATAGAGGATGAACCAAAACTTATAGAAGGTACTAGGAATGTAGACGAGCAAGAAGAAGTTAGTGTAGAAGTTGATGTTCACGATAAAACTTTAGAAAAAGCGAAAAAAGAGATTGAAAATCGAGAGGATTTAGAAATAGTAGAAAACGTGGATGACTGTAAAAGAGAAGATATATTTTGTTTCAATTATGCTGTCGACAGTGGATTAATCGTAAAAATGGAATTAGACGACAAGCAAAAGGAATTCTATGATTTAATCAAAAACTATGAGTTACCCGAAGCTCCAGAAGAAGGTATTGAACCACAAGGTTATAGCAACATCCTTTTCTATGAGAATGGATATGCTTTTTTTATTGATTCAAAACATCTATTTCGCGCGCCATACGAATCCTTTGATGTAGTTGAACCTACGAAGGAACAGTATTTTGGAATCCTCATGACTAGGGTGAGATCGATTGGTCAATATGAATTCGAATATGAACATATTGAACCTGGAATGAGTAAAACAAAATATAATCAGTATAAAATCGAAACGATTAATGAGACAAAAAAGTTTACCGATAATGATGTGGTCATTAATTGGCTAGACGATTGTGCTGCTGTTATACAAACAATAATAGATAGTGAAATGAATAGTGATGAACCAAGTGAAGAACTGTATCTTAAAGCTCGGAAAAAATTATCCTATATCGGTGATATATCTTTAATTTATGAATATGAATATGGCCCGTTTGATTGGAATTAAGAAAAATAAATAAATACAATAAAAAAGACCCGTTCAGTTGTCTAGTACAGAACATAAATTAAACATATAAATAGACGATTGCTAATTATAGGGATAATTGCTTTTATATATATATTGTTTCTATTATGTTCAATATAAAAAAGAGCTGGAAATATGTTGGATTCCAGTTCTTTTTCTATTTGTTCTTTTTCTATTTGTTCTTTTTTCTATTTGCTCTTTTTATTGATGTTCGTTTAATTCGATTAATTGAATATGGCCAAACTCTATTAAGCTTTCCAAAGTACGAATATCCATTTCTTTAATTTCTTTTGCTTCTCGTTCGTCTAATTTGATGTAATCGTTTTGCAAATCTTCTATGATGACTTCTTTTAACTTACTCTCTTCGAATACTCCTACTAATGCCATTGAATCTCTCATTTTCCACTGATCACAATGATAATATATATAAAATTGCATCGAATTTATTTTGATTATGCTGCCTGTTCTTCTACTGTGATATATTGAATACATTCATTAATTACATCCCAACTTTTGTAAGTCGGACCTACAACCGTATATTTTATTAATTTGTGGTCATCTGTTTTAAAACATAACCGTGAATTATTTGTTCTCCCATTACATTGTGATGGAAAAACTTATAAAGAATGATACTCTGTTCTATTGCGTATTCTTTAACCATTTTTGCTACATAACCTGGTAGCCCCTTCCAATTATTTATGAACCGTATACAATTTTATGTGGATAATTTGGTAGTTAAGTTTTATAGAATAATTTGTGATTTACGATAAAATTAGATTATTCTTTGTATAAAAAAGGGAATTTTTTAGAGGGTTGTGTTTTACTTTTCTGAAATCCCTTTTTATATAGAAAAGAAATTAAAACTAAAGAGGCATTATAGTTCTTTTTTTTACCCAAAATACGAACGTACATTCTATATTTAGAGGTGTTATTATGTATCAATTGAACGAAGATATAATTAAAAGCCCGATTTTCAATTCATTTATCACTATCGAGGAGAATAAGGAACTTTATTTAGCTTATTTAAATGATCAAAATCTCTCCAATAAGGATAAGCTTGATGAAGCATTTACTTCGCATACAAAACAGATCCTAGCAATTGCGTATTTGCGGAAGTTGATTTACTACGAATCCCGTCGATTTGATAAAAAAAGAAGGGAATTTGAAAATAAACAACACGTTATATTAAATGCCCCAATAGAAGAAGACATAACTCTTATGGATACGATTGCAGATGGAAATTCTGAACCCCATTTTCAATTAGCATTAAGGGCAAGTACTATAGAAGAGGTTATTACGGATAACTTACTCATAAGTGCTATTAGTAGATTAACAGATAGGCAAAGAGAAATTCTCTATTATCGTTATGTCCTAAATTGGAACGATACGATGATTGCAAAAAGATATAATGTTTCGCAACAAGAAATACAAAAAGTCACAAAAAGGCTCTACAGAGGTTACGGGAGGTGTTGAAATGATTGATAATGAATTCATACAAATAATAGGAAATTTTGGGTTTCCAGTAGCAATTACAATCTATTTATTAATTCGCTTTGAAAATAGACTAGAATCGTTACGTAATTCAATAGATAACTTAACAAAAATCATTGGAGATTTAGAGAAGAAATGAGAGTGATTTTAATTGAAAAGAATAGGAGAATTTAATGAAAAAGAGATCCAACAATTAATTCAAAAAATCGAACCACTTATTTGTTATTCCTTGATTCAAACTAAACCAGAATTTAGAGATGATTTAAAGCAACATTTATACGAGTCATCATTAATGACATTGAAAAAGGTGAGATTTAGGGAACCGCAAAGCCTTTTTATAAAAAGCCGTGTAGAGTAATTTTAGAAAGAGCTGGATGTACGCATCTAGCTCTTATCTCCCCTTGGTTACTTAATAGAAGCCTATTGTACGTAATTTACAACTAAAGGAAGAACGCTGGTATTGTAGTAGATATTATAAACAAAAAGGAGAAAAACATGAGAACAATATTCATATCTGTATTTTTTTCTTTTTTACGAAACTTTTTAAAATAGATTATTAAGTTTACATAGAATGTTACCAAACAGATTACACTTGAAATGGCCGTAATGAATATCACAACTTCTGAAAATGATTCCAATGTTTCTAACGATTCATTCTAATTTACCCTCCCCTTAATGGAAATTAGTCCCTTTATAATGTTATATTATATAATCTTTATTCATTATCAATCTTTATTTTAGATTAAGAAAAAGCGCATGAAAACTTCTTATGCGCCAGTGTCCTAATATTATTGTTCAAAGTGTACTTATTACCGTTTTTCCAAAAAGCGCGAATATATGGTTCACCTTGAATAATTGACATACCCTCTTTACAAGTAGGGCCATCATAGTAATATTTATATGGAATTTAAGCCTCCACCTCCTCAAATCCTCGCTAGCATTCTTGTAAATAATGCAGAAACAACCGCATGATTATAAACATTAATAACCGATTGGATTGCATTTGAAAAAGTTGTAGCATTCCTTTGTTTTATTGATGATCCAAATAATGAAAAAATACATTTAATTAATTTTCATTTTGATAAAGATATGAACTTTAAATACTTGTTTGTAGGTGGATAATAAAGAACACAGAGTATCAATAACGATTCTCTGTGTTCTTAGTTATTTGTTACATTGGAGGTAATGTAGCCACGAGATTACTAATACCATCTGCAAATGGCTATTCCTGCAGTATTTTGCTCTACTGTCGTATCGAGTTTTGATGCATCACTTTTATCACCAGAAAAACCAACTTCTGTTAATATTGACCAATCTTTGTTATCTGAATTTGGCGTTAGTAATTGTTTAATATATCTTTAAGCTGTCGTACATTCCAATCATACTCTTTTATTAATTCTACTAATTCGTTTTGAGTTTCCTTGTCTTTAATTGAAATCATCGCTCTTGCATGTCTTTCAGAGGTTCCTCTTTTCAAAGACATGATTAACACTTTTAAAAAGAGTTCCAACCATAATGGGTAGATACTCTTTTTTTGTTATGTATTTTCGTTGCTTAATTCATTTGACTGAAAAGAGTAAGTGTATAATGCGATTGTGAATGATGTTAGCAGAAACCTAACTGAAATTTTAAGACTGAATTCTTTGCCGTTGTTTTTGTATTGCAATTCCATTCTCTCACCCCCTTAATCCTTAATGTGTAAGAAAAATGAAAAATCCTTTTTTAAAAGGTTGTAAAAAGAGGATTGAATTGCCCTTTTAATATCGTTAGCGGCTAACAAAAACAAAAAACGAAGGAGGAAACAAAATGGCACGACGATACACATCAAGTACAGTAAGTGACGCAGTGTTAAACATTAGAGATTTAGAAACGATTAAAAATCTACGATATGCACAGTTTGAAATGCATACGATGGTAGAATCGGGGAATGATGGGGGTCGAATTATTCATTACTTAAATCTAATCCCTGAAATTGCTGCTATTTTCAAAATAACTCTAGGAGTGGCAGATGTAGCTGCACATTTAGGTGGTTTAGCGGCAGAGGCGGCTGATGACCAAAAGGAACGACTTTTAAATGACCTTTGGGCTGGTTATGAATCATTTAAAGCTATTCAGGAAGGGTGGAGTTCAAATATTGCTCTGCTGAAAGTACAAGTTCCGATGGCTAATATTACAGATGGTCATACTGGTAAAAAAACAGCGTATGTTCGAGGGCGAGCATTTACAACTTATCGACTTAATAAAGATGGCTCAGAGTTTAAATTTTAAAAAGGAGGAATAAATAATGACAACTGTTACAGATAGCGAGTTTTACCCAAAAATCGATATTAATGGTAATTCAGCGTTGTATAAAGCATATGGGATTGGAGAGGTGCAACAATATGTTGCAGACTTAATTTCAGAATATCAATTTAGAGCGAATTATGAACGATATATGAAGATTGCAGACGATTTACCAGACCATGCTAAACCTGCTGAACCAATAATTAAGGTTTATAAGATAATGGATAGATATATCCCATCAAGAAAGAATGATGTTGTGGAAGATTGTAAGCTTTCCAAAAACTACTTCTTAGAATTGAAGAAAAATATTGAAGCAGGTATTTATCCAAAATGGGAAGTTCAATTGCGTGTTAAACGATACGCTACTAATGATGGAGGCTATATCGATATTGCAGTTGGTGGTTGGGTTACTGCTAAATATACACCAACAGGTCAAAAAATAATGATGTAATCAAAAGACCCCTCTTATCGAGGGGTTTTTTCTATTAAATTCAAATAGAATTCAGGTAGTTCGTTAGATTTTAACTTATACCATTCAACATCATCTGAAAAATTGTAGTAAGGAAATGCTAAATAGTAAGTGTTATTGTTGCGGTATAGAGAGAATTTTAAGTATGCACCTGAGCCATCCATGTATTTTTGTTCAACAAAAAGTGTTTTATTGGAAGGTTCCCTTATGTTATCCCCACTTACCATCGTTGTATTCATTAATTTAGTTATTGTTTTCATAATATCAGAGTTTATATTCACTGGAATCATAGTATTATCTTCTTCGGAATAGACAGATAGTTCCATCACTGATAAAAACTCATTATCGGGAGGAAAAATACGATTAGCTTCGGCAAAAGTTTGCGTTTGTTGTTCTCTTACGAAAAAATATATTAGAGCACTAATGATTAATAGAGAGATTAAGCTTATTAAAAAAAATTTCCTATTCTTCATTTCTTTATCGTTCCCTCCTGTAACTACATAAAAAGGTTGCAAGAAAATGATACTACAAAATTTAGAAAAGTGAAAATTCCAAAAGTAATAGTTAAAAATAATCATTCAAAAGGAAACTGAAAAAATATAAAAACATTTCAGGTTAAGGTTTTATAAGAACTTTAACTGGGAGATATCCTAAAAATAGGAGCACATATGAAGCAAGCTATTGAAAACGAGAAATAGCAAGTTTGTAAGATAGATCGTGACGGCAGATGAGAATTCATTAGAAGGAATTCCGACAAAAGATGGATTTGAATGGTATTCAAATTACCTATAGACAAAAAGCAATTTACCGAAAATAACTTAAACAAATAGGACTTGCCGATATTAGTAAGTCTTCTTTGCTTAACCAATTACTAATAGATTATAAATAATAATTTTAAACAAGACCATTATAAACAGTAATGAGGCTATATCTGTCTTGTATTATTTAAACTCAATTATTTTGCCTCTTTTAGCAAGTTGAATCTTCGCTTGCTCTATGACTTCCTCAAAATCCCCAACATTATCGTTATAGTGCATAGCATAAATTTTCTCGTGAATTTCAGAAGGATAATAGCTCAACACTTCTTCAATCGTTGCATGAGCCCCATTTGTAGTAAAACTAACATCTTGGAATATGGCAACTGTGCTTTCATCAATTTGTGATAATAAATTTGCCTGTTCTAATCGTTTAATATCACTTGTATAAACTAAATTTTTGCCCTTCCTGCTAAGTTTAAATCCTGAGCTAATCATTCCTTCTTGATGTGCATTGGTTGTATCAAAAACAGTAAACGTATATTCCCCAATAAACATAGACCCTTCATTTTTTGGTGTAATTAATTGACAGAAGTCCTCGACAGCCTGCCCTTGATTATTTAAACTGTGAGATAGGATGGAACGTATTGAATGTAAGAGCTTCTCATGCACAATAATCTTTGTCTTTACCGGGGCATGTTGTCCATTTTCAAAATTCCAATAACGTTGTAAAATCATTTCTTCTAAACCACCAACATGGTCAAAGTGAAGATGTGATATATACACAAAATCAATATCTGTATAGCGATAGCCTGCTTCAGTTAGGCTTGTACGTAAAGTTGTACCAGCATCAACTAATAGTAATTTTTCGCCTAATTGAAAGATATAGTTGTTATGATAGTTTGTTTTTGTAAAAGCACCACCAACACCTAAAGGGGTAATTTTCATGTTACCGACTCCTTTTATTTACATTTAGTTAATATTTGAATGCTATAATTTATTGTAACGAAAAATGTGGGGGATAAACATATGAATATTAGCATTTATTGTGGTTCACAAACTGGGAAAAATCCAGTTTATATAGAGAAAGCGAAAGAATTAGGGGAACAACTAGCAAAAGCAGAGATAGGCATTGTTTATGGTGGGTCAAATATCGGCTTGATGGGAGCTATTGCTGATCAGGCACTTCTACATGGTGGTAGAGTAATAGGGATTATGCCCGAACATCTACAAAAACGCGAAGTAGCACATTTACATTTAACAGAGATTTATATAGTTGACTCCATGCATACTCGAAAAGCGAAAATGGCAGATTTAGCTGATGCTTACATCGCTCTCCCTGGCGGCTGCGGCACATTAGATGAGTATTTTGAAATCTTTACATGGGCACAAATTGGGTTACATACAAAACCTGTTATTTTATACAATATTAATGGTTTTTACGATGCGCTTATTCTACATTTTGAGAAAATGTTGGATGATGGTTTTATTCGTGAAGAACAGCGTAGCATTTTACAAGTTGCAACGTCAGTGGATGATATATTCAATATTCTATCGGCCAATCATGACGAAATAATAAAGGTAGCAAATTTAACTAAATAGATTCAAAGGAACAGAGAAACTTAATCATAGGTTTCTCTGTTTTTTTAGAGGGAATGTTGCCAAAAGTGTAGAATGCAAGAAACATACGATGGAAAATGGGGGATTACAAATGAGTATTAAAGAAATTACAAAAGATAATAGGGAAAAGATTGTTTCTTTTTTTAAGGATCACTGGGGAAGCCCTGAAATGGTCATTTCAACTGGTATTTATCAGTGCGATCAATTGGATGGTTTCATTTTTGAGGAGGATAATGAAATTATCGGTTTAGTTACTTATGTCATTAAAGATCATGAACTCGAGGTTATTTCGTTAGATAGTATTCAAGAAGGCAAGGGTATTGGCACATCTTTAATGGAAAAAGTTGAGAATGTAGCGAAGCAAAAGGGAATACAAATAGTAAGCTTAGTAACAACAAATGATAATTTGCATGCTTTGAAATTTTATCAAAAAAGAGGTTACAGAATTACAAATGTTATTCCTGACGCTGTTAATAGAGCAAGAAATATAAAACCCTCAATACCTTTAATAGGAAATGAAGGAATTCCATTAAATGATGAATTAATCTTAAAAAAGATATTGTAGGTACATAAAAATTCTTTCATTTTATAATTGAGGACGTTAATGATGGTTTATAAATTAAGTTATTAAGCTAACGGGGCGTTAGAAAAGAATATTGAATATCACATTCAACTTGAAGAAGAGTTAACTTTAGTAGAGAATGCTTTTCAAAAAGTGAATTGGCAACCGAATGCAGAACCTAAAATGTCTAGAGAACCTGATGTAGAAGCGGTATTTTTCTATAATTTTGATGAAAACATGCCTGAAAGACTTGTGAATTACCAAATTTGGTTTAACCAAGGAAATGATACAGCGACGATAATTAGTGATCATGCAAATGAAGGCTTTGGAACATTAGACAAAGGGAATGCAGAAAGTTTAAAAGATGTTTTTATAAAGGCAAGCCAAACGAAATAAATAATTTTCAACTATCCTCGCAGTTTAATAGAAAAAGAAGGTAAGTATATATTCTATGTAGAAATTGTAAATTTAAAGGAGTGATTAAAATAGCAGAAACAACAAAAATGAAAAAAACTATTAAAGAACTTAATGAAATTAAATTAGTAGGTTTTAGAGTATTGTGTTCTGGTGACCAATACTTAGCAGAAATCCCAAAAGCCTCACTGCGTTTAAGTGAACGTATCAATGAAATTAAACAAGTGGTTAATCCGTTACTACAATATGGTGTATTTGTAGTCGAGAACCAAACTGCTGAAGAAGATGGCTATTGGGTTTGTGTTGAAGTAAAAGAGTATGAAGATATTCCATCTGATATGGTAACACTAACAGTCCCATCCCAAAGATATGCTGTATCAAGACATAAAGGGGCTAATGATCAGATTATGAACTGGTATGAAGAATTACATAAATGGATTGATGATAACAACTATTCAAGACTAAAAGAAAAATGGCATTTAGAAAAATTTTATAGTTGGAATGATACTGACAATTTAGACATAGAGTTGTTTGATACGATTAAGTAAAACAAGTAACTACTAACCGAGGCGTTGCTCCAAGAAGGATTAATGCTTTTTTTATTGAAGTTATTGTACTAAGAGTTGGAAAGGGTTGTAGAAGATAGGCAATTTTGATTGGAGATGGTGTGAGTAGAATGGAAACTAACCTTGCAATTATTACTGATATTCATGGGAATAGTGCTGCATTAAAAGCTGTTCTAGAAAACATTGATAAAGATAAGCAAATTGAACATATTTATTGTCTTGGAGATTTAATAGGAATTGGTCATGAAACAAATGAAGTTCTTGAAATTTTGTTTTCCCGTGAAAATATATCATTTGTAAAGGGAAACCATGATGAAGCAATATTAAGAATAATTGAAGGGAAAAAAACAAGCAGTGTTGGCGAGGAAGAAGAACACCATCAATGGATAGCATCTAGATTAGATAAGAAATTTATTCCTAGATTATCTAGTATTGCAATGAAACTAGAGAAAGTTATAAACGGTATAAACTTTTTATTTGTTCATTATCATTTAGGGGAAAAAGATAGATTTTTATCAATTGATTATCAACCTAATACAGACAAACTAGACGAGATTTATAAAAAATCCAATGCAGACGTTATCTGTTTTGGACACCATCATATTATTCATCATTTTAAATCTAGTAAGAGACTCTATCTCAATCCAAGTTCGTTAGGATGTAACTTTAAACCGTTTGCACCATATTTAAAATTGCGTATTGGCATAGCTGGTCAAATAGACGTTTCTTTTATTGAAGTCCCTTATGATAACAAGGATTTTTTACTTTCATATAAAAATCAAAATGTTCCTGCCAGTGATTTTATATTGAAGGTCTTTCATGGTGAACAGCATTTACAATATATTTAACTCCTTATTAAGATGATGGGGCAGAAGAGTTGAAGAAGGATAATTCTGATTTATAGGGAGAAAAAATAAAGATGAATAGAAACTCTATTTCTAATATATTTTTATTTATAGGGAGTATGTTGGTTTTATTAAAAATAGTATTTGTAATGGGTTACTTGAATGAGCTTCGAGTAAAATATGGTACTTATGTTGAAATCTCATATATGGCTTTTTTCTTTATAGGGGTTGTATTGAAGTCAATATCAAATAAAAAAGAGAAAAACAATAATTAAATATTTACATAACAATTTATTCAACTATCAGAGCAGATAAGTTTAAGTACAGAAGTTTCTGTTAAAATGAAAATAAAACTTAGTTGATTAGTAGGAGATTTCATGTTTAAAGAAATTAAGGCTTGGGCGAAAAAATTAAAACGACAGATATTTATTCTCTACTATGCTTATCAAGATGCAAGAACACCTTGGTATGCGAAAGTATTTACTGCTTGTGTTGTCGCTTATGCGTTCAGTCCAATTGATCTAATACCAGATTTCATACCTATTCTTGGCTATTTAGATGAGGTAATTCTACTTCCCATAGGGATAATGTTCTCATTGAAGATGATACCGAAGGAGGTATTATCTGATTGTGAAGTAAAGGCAGAAGAAATGATGAAAGATGGTAAGCGTAAGAATTGGATAGTTGGTTCACTGATATTATTGATTTGGGTAGTAATCACCGTTTGGGCTGGAATGAAGATTTATCAGATTTTCAACTAAACGGAGGCAAGAGTTCAGGAATGGATTGCTGCGGCGATCCTTTTTTCTTATTCGACTAACGGTTCAGGTTAGTTGAAGAAGGACTTTTAATAATGGATAGGATTTATTACAAATAAGGGGTTGAGAGAAATGAATATCTTAATAAAAGAATTACCTGAATATGAGGTTGCGTTTTTCAGGCGTGTTGGAAGTTATTTTGAACCAAATGGGGAACATTGGGGGAAATTATTAGATTGGGCAATAAAAAATAAACTCTTTCCACCTCGACAATCTTTCATAGGAATTTCTTTAGATAATCCAGATTTAGTAGAAAGTCATAATTGTCGTCACGATGCCTGTGTTACTATACCTGATGGTTTTGATAAAGAAATACATAATAATATACAATTTAGAAAGCTAGATGGTGGGCAGTACGCATTGTATCAATATTATGATACTCCTAGTAAGTTGAATCTTGGATATAAATATATGTATGAACAATGGTTACCAAATAGTGACTATGACCCTGATTACGATAGACATAACCTTGAATTTAGTATGAATAACCCCGCTGAAGACCCAGAAGGGAAAGCAAAGGTTCATTTATTTGTACCAGTAAAAAAAAGAACACCTTGAACTAACAAAGACGTTGATCCAAGAAGGATTAATGTCCTTTTTTGTTGAAGTTGTTGAACTAAGCGGCAGTTTTGTTCAATAGGAAATATTCTTTCCAAATAAATACATGCAAACATATATTCGTGTAATAATTTAATTATTAAAGTTATATAAGGGGAGAATAATGAAATTAAAAAACATCAAAGTTGAAGAACGAATGAAACATTATAATGTAAACGGTTTAAGTATTGCATTGTTCGAAGAAGGTCAAATCTGCGGAACAGAAAATTATGGTTCACTTGAAGTTAATAGTGATAGAAAAGTAAATGATGATTCTATTTTTAGTGCGTGTTCTATTAGTAAATTCTTAACTGGAATGTTAGCAATAAAGTTGCTAGAAGAAGGACATCTTGATTTAGATGAAAATGTAAATAAAAGACTTGTTACTTGGAAAGTGCCTGAAAATGAATATACAAAGAATAAAAAGGTTACTTTAAGAAACTTGCTTAGTCATCAATCTGGAATCAAAGACCCTGAAGGTAGTTTTTTAGAACTAAATTCAGAAATAGGTTTTCCTTCGATAATTGAATTATTAGAGGGAAAATCCCATTATTGTAAGGTTCCTATTGAAGTTCAATTCGAGCCAGAGAGTGAATTCCATTATTCAGATGCAGGATTTTGTATTATTCAGCAACTAATAGAAGATGTAACGAAAAAGCAGTTTTATCAAGTGGTAAATGAGTTCATATTTGAACCACTAGGAATCAAGAATAGCAAATTATATACAACAATGTCGGAAGTGGATAGAGGTAACTTTTCTTGTGGTCATAACAAAAACGGGGAATTAGTAGAAGGAAAAATCCCTATTTATCCTTATCCAGCAGCTTCTGGACTATGGACAACTTCTTCGGATTTAGCTGAATTAGTTCTTGAGTTAATGAATGCAATAAAAGGAGAAAGTAAGTTGGGTCTATCGGAAAGCTTAGCAAAAGAAATGATAACCCCGCAAAGAGGTAGAAGCTGGACAGGATTAGGTGTGTTTCTTGAAGGCTCCGAAAAAGAACTAAAAATTACATCACTCGGTTGGGGAGTAGGTTTTCAATGTATGATGGTGGCATATCCATACTTGGAAAAAGGTGCTGTTATTATGACGAATGCAGAATTAGGTGTTCATCAATTGGAAGGGATTATCGGAGAGATATATAAATCTCTTCTATTCTAAAAGCGTTTGTTCTTTTAAAATGACCGTGTTACGTATTAAATATCATATTGAACTACCATGAAAATTCTTTGTGGAGGATAGTGAAAGAAACAGTTGGGGTTTTACCCTCTCTTTCATAGATATATCCATATATACTGATAGAATAGTCAGAAATATATTAGAGGTGGAATACAATTGAAAAAAAGATTAGGATGTCTACACGCCCATTTTTCAAATATTGAGTATATCGAAAACGCACTTTCCTCTTATGACATTGAATTAATACATTTTGTTGACCCCGCATTAATGTATCGAGTTACATCAGACGAGAATTTTAAAGCAGTAGATGCTCAAAACAAAGTTAAAGAGCAAATAGAGTGGATTGCCAAATGTAATGTTGATGCTATTCTCATTACTTGCACAAACTATATTGCAATTTTAAAGGAAGAACAACTCTCAATTTCATTGCCAATTATAAAAATTGATGAACCCTACTTTGAATACATTTGTAATATAAAGCAACCTCAGACAATCCTATTTACAAATCCTGCAACTGTTAATGGGACTATGAAGCGTCTCAATCAATACGCTAATAATAATCATAAATCTTTAGATATAGAGGTAATTGTCATTAACAATACTTTTGAATTGATAATGCAAGGTCTAAAACACGAGTATAATCGAGAAATTTCCAATTTCCTAAATAAAATTAATAAAGAAGATAGAATTATCTCCGTTGCTCAATTATCTATGGTCGATGCATCCCAGGAGGTTGAAAATAAGACAACTAAGCCTATAATTAATCCTTTTGATACATTAATTTCTTCAATTGTAGATCAGTTGAAAATAGACAAGAAATCTGTGGTATGATTTTTTTATTCAATGTAGTGTAGTGCTTTAATTTAATATCTCATAATTGGATACAAAGTAAAATCCCTGCTTTTAATATAAAAGTAGGGATTTTGGGCGTTTTAATAGACTTAGGGATATGTGAAAAATAGGGGACCTTATTGAAGAAAAGCACTCTTTAGTACATTAAGTTTCGCTAAAAAAGGCTTTAATCCCTTACTGAATCAAAACCTTAGGTAGGTCAACTATTTAATTTAACAGGCTAAGTGCAATCGGCAATAATTCTCTCTTTACATCGAAATTTTCATCTACTAAATTAACAGTTACATCTACACGGATTTTCTGACCGTTATCTTCTACAACGAATAATAGACTTTGCATTTCCTTATTATATAGAAAATCAGTCCCATACTCTGTTATTTTAATATATTCTTCTAAGTTTTCAGAAGTATACATGGTTCCATTAGTTGGAGTTAATCGAATTGTTACTCCGCCAAAATTGCTTCCATTCACTTTATATTTAAGCTCAACAAAGTGTATAATTGAAGATAATGTGCCTTCCTGTATGCTATATTCCAAATCATTCTTTATAGCTTCCTTATACAATTCTTCTGCAATAGATTCCGTATCAATTTCTGGAAATTTATAGTATATAGTACCTTCTGAAAAATTGTATTTATTTAATAAGCTCTCATGCAGATTAATGGATGCCATTTCGTCTGGAAAATCTGACAGGTTATTAATTGTGGTACCATTATGCAGTTTTAATAATGTTGTGAACCCTAATTCTTCATAGGCATCAACAGGAAGAAAGTAAACAAACTCTCCTTCAGGGAGTTCTTTCCTAATTTTTTCTATGATACCATCGTACTTTAATATGTTTTCAGAAAATTTTTTATCAGCTTCATCTGTCCCCATTGGTAATACTTCATATATTTTTTCGCCATTTGAATTAAATAGGTTAGATCCTGTAAATTGCATTGCAGCTACAGATACAGTTATAAATAACGAAAGAAACACTGCAATAAAGGAGGTTCTAAAATAAATAGGTTTTACTACTTTTTTTTGTTCCATTATTATTCCTCGTAAGGATTCATTATAGTGAACCGACGGGATTTTTTGGCTTTTTAATGGAAGAAGTTAAAATGGATGAAGTTGAGAAATTGGGGTTCCCTATAGTTGTGAAACCTAATTCAGGCGGTTCTAGTGTAGGAGTAAAAATTGTCTATGACAAAGAAACTCTAATACCTGCAATTGAAGAAGTATTCAAATGGGATTCCGAAGTGATCATCGAAAAACTAATTGCTGGAGAGGAAATCACTTGTTCCATATTGAATGGAAAGCTTTTACCGGTGATTTCGATTCGTCATCAGAGTGAGTTTTTTGATTATACATCTAAATATAATGATGTGGAAACCATTGAAGAGGTAGTCGAGCTGTCACCCGAAATACAGACCCGTGTATGTTCTGCTGCAATGACTTGCTATAAATCATTGAAATGTAGTGTTTACGCTGAAGTCGACATGATGAATAAAGATGGTATCCCATATGTAATAGAGGTTAATACATTACCTGGGATGACAAAAAATAGTTTGCTACCAAAAAGTGCACTAGCGGCGGGTATTCCCTACCATAAGCTACTTGATTTAATCATCGAACATTCACTAAAAGTGGGAAGATAATAGATTAGTAGTTGCGAATGATTATGGATATTAATCTAGAATTTATCATACTTTATAAGAGCTAAGAGCGCATTTTATAAGAAAAATGGAATGAAACTGATAGATACTGAAATGGATGGTAAATTGTTAAGAATGTCAGGAACTGTATAAGGTTTATTTTGTTAAGGAAGGCTATAGTATACCAAGCATAAGACAGAATAATCATGGCGCGATTCTTGGGAACGAATATGCGCTAATTTTTCATTTAAGGACAATTTTATTTAGTAGTACCTTTAATCGGAAATGAATATTTATATTGAGGTATATTTTGGAAGTACTATTATCGATAGGTTAACTATGTTAATCTATTTTAGCGTGCTGAGATTTTTAGAATGAACAGTATGAAACTGTTATAGGAGTGTCCTAAATGAAAAAGAAAATGAATTATTTATTGTTACTTTTAATGACCATCTTTATGGTTGGTTGTACTGAAATAGAAGATGTATCTAATACAGATGTTGAAATAGATTCACAAGAAGCAAGTGCTGTTGAAACAAATCAAACGAGTGGAACAGAAGAAACCGTTACTACAGGTACTGAAGAACAGGTAGAAGCAGATACACCAACTCAATCAAAAAATGAATTGTTTGCAGGATACAAACTTATTGAAGTTGATGGTGGTGATTTATCTGGATATCGTGAACCAAACGTTGTCGTTGACATCGGTTTCGGGGACCGTCAATATTGGGCATTTACAAATGAATATGGGCAATTAGTACGTGTCATTGCTGACGAAATCATTCTACAAGATGATCGCAATGAACCTGTATTATCAACTGGCAGATACTACGCTGATGAGGCAAAGGTACCTGGTGTAGAAAGTAAAGATTTAGATGAAGGACATATCATTGCTGATTCTTTAGGTGGGGTATCAAATGCTTATAACATTACCCCTCAAAATAGCACGCTTAACCGACATGGTGATCAAGCTTATATGGAAGACGCGATTCGAAAAGCTGGTGGAGCTACAAATTTCGAAGCAATTATCACATATCCGAATACAAAAACGCAGATTCCTTCAAGTTATCAATATACTTATACTTTAAAAGGTAAAGTGATCGTTGATAAATTTGACAATGTGAACCCTGATGAAGTAAACGAATCACTTGGTTTAACAGAAAGTAAGCCATCTAATTCAACAATTTCAAACACAAGTTCAAACACAAACCATGATATCTCTTCGGTTGATACAAACGGTAATGGTCAGGTGACGATTAGCGAGGCAAAAGCAGCAGGTTATAGTATGCCAATAACACGTGATCATTGGTTATACCCTTATATGGACGATCGAGATAACGACGGTATGGTGGGAGAGTAAGTAAGCCCTCAAAAAATGAGAAGTGCAAATCCAACGAAAAGGATTTGCGCTTTTTTTATTGAATTTACTAGATTAACAAATTTTTATTCTAGCGCGTTCAATCGTTAAATAAAATACTTTAAATACATACGTCTTAGTTTTGAGCATTTGGTTCGTCTATTACCCGAAAAGGAGCTAGTTATATGTACAAACTGTATTGTAGGACATATCAAAGGACTTTTAAGCTGGCAATGAAATTCCTTTCGTTCCGTGAGCCAGAGTTATTAGAGGGTGAAAATAGTTTAGACAAACTACCAAGTCTAATACAGAGTAAAGGTATTCATAATGTATTGATTGTTACAGATAGCGGAATTACAGCGATTGGGTTAATGGATGGACTGCTTGATGGATTACAATCTGTAGGAATCAACTATGTTGTGTATGATAAAACAGTTCCTAACCCAACTATTGATAATATTGAGGAAGCACTTAAACTTTATCGTGAAAAGAAGTGTGAAGCAATAATAGCCTTTGGCGGTGGTTCACCGATGGACTGCGCGAAAGGTGTAGGTGCACGATTAGCAAGACCAGATAAGAGTATTTCACAAATGAAGGGTCAGCTAAAAGTGAGAAAAGATATTCCACCATTGTTTGCAATCCCAACAACTGCTGGTACAGGTAGCGAGGCAACACTTGCGGCAGTAATCTCTAATAGTAAGACCCATGAGAAATATGCTGTAAATGATACGGTGTTATTTCCTCATTATGCTGTACTTGATCCAATGCTTACAGTAAAACTCCCACCTCATATTACTTCAACAACCGGAATGGATGCTTTAACGCATGCAGTAGAGGCTTACATAGGTAAATGTAATACAGAGCATACGAAAAAATGCGCTAAAGAGGCAGTAACCTTAATATTTGAAAATCTCTATGAAGCATATTCAAACGGATCTAATATTACTGCACGTAAGAATATGCAGAAAGCCTCTTATTTAGCGGGATTTGCTTTCACACGTGCCTTTGTTGGCTATGTTCACGCAATTGCACATACTTTAGGAGGATTCTATAATACCCCTCATGGCTTGGCAAACGCGATTATTTTACCCTACGTTCTTGAATATTACGGTAGTTCTGTTTATAAACCTTTAGCAGAATTAGCTGATTTGGTTGGAATTACTGAGGTATCTGATAGCGAGGAAATGAAAGCAAAGAAGTTTATCAATGCCATTAAACAGCTTAACGAGGATATGGACATCCCAAGTAAAGTGAAAAGGATTAAAGATCAGGACATTCCAATTATGATTGAACGTGCTTTAAAAGAAGCGAATCCCCTTTACCCTGTACCGAGGATTTTGAACAAGAACGATCTGTTTAATCTTTATCAATTAATTAAAGAATGATGATTAATAGAGAAACAACGGTTTTATTCATGCTAATAAAATCCGATGAGAGATTCCGACCTTGTCGCTGAAGTGAATATTTTATTGGATGTAGTTCGCCTTCTTGCAGGTGAATGATATGGGTTTACTAGACAGAAAATGAGGAAATGAAGCGAAAGTGTCTAGTAAACTCGGTTTACTAGACAAAAATTCGGGGAACCATGAAAAAGTGTCTAGAAAATTCGGTTTACTAGGCAAAAAATTAGGGAATCACGAAAAAGTGTCTAATAAAAACAATTTTCAGGACAAAGACCATAGAAATGAACTTGCTAGCTATTATAATGAATGCCACATTCATTATTAACTACAAAGTTCTATCTCATAATAAACATAGCAATTAAAAGAGGGATTGCCATTAAGCTTAATACAGCAAAACTCCACAAAATTTGCTTACCTGTGGACATATTTTTAGGGCGAATACTGATTGTGTCATAAAGGTCATTAATGGCTTTTTCTTCTTTTTGAAAAAGCATGGCTTGGAATGGATCATAATCTTCAATATAAGATGAAGGCAATTTTGTACCAAAGCGTAAAGCGCGGACCCAGTCTGTAACGTCTTTCTGATCGTGTAAATAAATAAGCGTTGGAGCTAGACCACCATTCATTTTCGCAATCACATCAATATCAAACGTAGCCATTTTATAAACTGTTTGACCGTTTTCGTTTACAACTTCTTGAATTAGAGGATTTGCCATAACCTTCACTCCCTAAAATTCGTCTTTCGTCATTTATCCTTACCTTCCCCAATAAATTCTGATATTAACAATTTCAAAATAAGTTTTTTATTATTATGTATAAATTAGTATTAAATAAATATATGTATAGTTAAAATGACTTATGTGCTGATGCATAATTAAGAAGTAAATATGAATGAAAGAATTATGTAGATTTTCACCTGGGGAATTTTTTGAGTATTATTCTTAGGTACCGATTTTGTAGACAAATAAAAATCCCGTTACTTAAGAAAGTAACGGGAATTATCATGCGTTATTATGGCGGAGGCGGTAGGATTTGAACCCACGCACGGTTTAACCCGCCTGTCGGTTTTCAAGACCGATCCCTTCAGCCACTTGGGTACGCCTCCGTATTGGACAATTAGTAATATATCACGATAATTAGGACAGGTCAACAAAAAAGTTAAAAAAATTAAATTTATATATAAAATATTTTCGTTAATAAATTTCCATATCTAAACATTGCATTATTAGCATAAAATAAAGTATACTAGAACTTGCCGTGCTAGGTGGGGAGGTAGCGGTGCCCTGTAACTCGCAATCCGCTCTAGCGAGACTGAAGTCCTTTTCTGAGGCTGACCGCATGTAGGGTCTGCCTCTTGCACGTAGCGTTGACGGTTGGGTCCTGCGCAATGGGTACCCATGAACTATGTCAGGTCCGGAAGGAAGCAGCATTAAGTGGTCTCACCCATGTGCCGCGGGGTAGCCTGACCCGAGCTGGCGACAAGAGTAACGCTTATGTGCGGCAGTCGAAGGAAGGTGCACGGCTTTAACGTGCATATGAACGCCCGTCTTTTATAGATGGGCTTTTTTATTTGCTGAAAAAGGTATGAGATCGCGCTTCTCGAGGACAAAAAATCAAGGATTTTGAAAAAAGTGTCTTCGAGACCACTTCTCAAGGACAAAAAGCATGAAATCACCAAAAATCTGTAATCGAAACCGTCCCCACTATAAAAAATTCCTTCAAAAAGAATCCGCTCATCTAAAGAAGTGGATTCTTTTTTATTTCACTTTCTGATTAATTTTGGAAAATTATACGAACAATTCCTTAAGATAGGAAAAATTCTGGAACAATATAATTGTAAAAACGTACTAATTAATAATTGAATTGGAATTTAACTTCATTCACTCCCGTTATAATAAGAGATGAGATAAATCAAAAATCGGAGTGCATTTATTTCAACAGAAAACTTGCGACATGAGTATAAGAAAGGAGATGGACCGTTTGATAAAAAGAAGTTATTTCTTTGTAGTACTAATCGCATTTTTTATTTGCTTTATTCCAATAGAAAATGCAAGTGCAGCACCAAACTTAGATGTTAAAGCGGAGATTGGTATTGATAATAATATCAAAACGAATACACCATTAACGCTAGAATTGACCATTACGAACAGCGGCTCAGCTTTTTCAGGGGATTTAGTCATTGATACTGCCATTACATATAACACTGGTTCCGCATTAGTCTATCCAATTGATTTGGCTGAAGGTGAAACGAAAACGATTCATTTCTATTTGGATGGATTCGCAGATGATTATGTATTTATGAATCAACGTTCTCAGTATTTTTACTTTTATGAAGGTGGCATAGAAAGTGGAAATGTCGTTGATTTTACAGGCGATAAATTAGTACGACCAAACGTTTATGATCGGGATACAACGGTCATTTATACACTAACAGATAATAGCGATCGTTTATCTTCATTTTTACAGCTTAGTCAACATTCGACGTTCAGAGTGGAAGTATTCCATTTAAATATGATTGAAAATTTTGAATTTCCAACAGATCCGAAAGGTTTAAAGATGGCAAACGTCTTAGCAATTGATGAAGTTGGAATCTCCCATTTAACAGAACAACAACAACAAGTGATTTATCAGTGGGTGCAGCAAGGTGGTATCTTACTCGTTGGGGCTTCGGATCAAGTAGACAATTCGGTCGGAGTATTCCAAAAGCATCTACCTTTAGCTTTATCTAATAATCGCACGACCGTATCAAAAGAGGGCCTTGAGGATCTAACAAAAGGTGGCATTTTTACAGAGAATATCGAAATATACGAAGCAGCGGAAAAAGAGAACAGTAATGCAACTTTTAAAGCAGATGGTCAGATTATTGCGGCATCCTCAAGTTTAGGAAATGGCCAAATCTTACAAACAACCTTTTCTCTTGGTGATCAACCACTCGCTTCAATGAATGGGTATGCAAAATTAATTGCTACTATTCTTCAATTGGATTCTAATAAACCAATCTATGGATCACCAACATTTATAGGTAATTATTTAGATTATATGCCTTACGAAGTTGGTGAAGTGAACGAACTGTTCCCATCTTTTGAGGTTTCTGTCTCAGGATTAGTCATCATCGTTCTAATCTATATTTTAATCATTGGTCCAGTTTTATATTTAATCCTTAAAAAGTTTGATAAACGTGAACATGCGTGGTGGATTATTCCGGTAGTATCAATTGGGCTATCGATTGCTTTATTCATAATTGGAGGAAAGGATCGTATATTCCAATCTCAGGTTCAACAAACAGCATATTTTCAAGTAACCGAAGACAAACGTCTGTCAGGATATTATATTGAATCCATCTTAACGAATCGCGGAGGGGACTTCACCTTCAATTTAGATGACAACACAACGGGATTTGCAATTCGTACCGATTCATCTGGAGCATTACACGATAGATCCTATATTAAACAACATGCGAATGGGTCTTCTATTCATTTCAAAAATCTAAACTACTGGTCTGTACAGTCATTTATAGGAGAATCCACTATTCCGAGTGCAGGAAATCTGGATATTCAGCTTAGCGTAAAAAACAATCTCCTTGAAGGGACGATTAAAAATCAATTCCCATTTGAGCTTAAGGACGTAGCTTTATGGTCTGGAAACCGTGAGATTGCTCTTGGGAATATTGCAGCAGGAGAGACGATTACTGTTTCAGAACAATTAAACAGTGCATTACTCGTTGCTCCAACAAATACAAGATATGGTTATTCTTACCCTCAATCGAAAGATGAGATTTTCCCAATGCGTTTAGAAAAGGCGAAGTATGGCGCAGGTAGTTTTGGTGAAAGTATCGATTTACCAGTCATCATTGGATGGACAGATCAAGCAATTGTTGGTGTACAACATGAAGGAAGTACCGATATCTCCTCCATTTCTTATATTGCTCAACCATTTAATCCACAAGTGGAACTTACTGGAGAGATTATTTTAGGTAGTGATGTATTGACAGAATCCATTGATATTATTAGTCAAACGGGCATTGCAGAGCAACTAAATGGACCGACAAACCAATGGTATTTAGAAGAAGGGGATTATGCATATCTTGTAGACATTCCAGAAGATTTAATCGATCAAGCAGATTGGAATGAAATCTCGATTACAAATAAAGAGAAAAGTTTGAATGTCTCCATCTTAAATATCCAAACAAATGAATATGAACCAATCACAAATCAACAACAGACGCTTCAAAATCATTACTTATCAGAGGATGGTCGAATCATTTTCCAAATTCAGTATCGTAATAGTAATGATAAAGGGGTTCCAGTAATCTTACCTGAAGTAGAGATAAAGGGGGTGGCTAAAGAATGATTGAAATAAAAGGACTAACCAAAAAATATGGATCGTTTGTTGCGCTGGACCATTTCGAGCTTTCCATTAATGAAGGGGTAGTTTGTGGATTCGTTGGCGCAAATGGTGCTGGTAAATCAACTATTTTCTCAATCTTAGCTACCCTACTATCCCCAACAGAAGGCGATGCAACGATTAATGGGAAGAGTGTAATTAGAGATTCAAGTGAAGTAAGAAAGCAAATTGGCTATATGCCAGACTTTTTTGGAGTATATGATCAACTGAAAGCTGATGAATACTTGGATTTTTACGGGGCAAGTTATGGCATTCCTGCGGAGAAGCGGAAAGTATTAATTCCTGAATTATTGGAACTCGTAAACTTGACCGACAAAAGATATGAATACGTAGATTTATTATCCCGAGGGATGAAGCAACGATTATGTCTTGCCCGTTCTCTCATTCATGACCCGAGCGTATTAATATTAGACGAACCTGCATCTGGCTTAGACCCAAGAGCAAGGGTGGAAATGCGTGATATATTGAAACATTTAAAATCAATGGGCAAAACGATTCTCATATCATCACATATATTACCTGAACTCTCTGAAATGTGCGATGAAATTGTCGTCATTGATAGAGGAAAACTCATTGCACATGGTCATGTAGAAACAATTCAAGCGCAATTACAAGGTGACAAGCGAATCAAAGTTAAAGTAATGAAGGAATTGGAACTTGCTCGTGCATTCTTTGAAGAAGATCCACTTATATCAGCTATTGAAGTAGAAAAAGAGAAAAATGAAATCTCCTTTAATTATAAAGGGACAGATGAAGAACAAGTGGAGCTTTTACGTAAGGCGTTTCTTTCGAATATACCAATTTACTCCTTCACTGCGGAGGAAAAAGATTTAGAAGATGTCTTCATGGCGATAACGAAAGGGGTGGAGCAGTAATGCAACGTTTTTCCAATCCCGTATTGATGAAGGAGTTAAAATTACGTTTTCGTGCTTTTAAAAGCTTTTCAGGGTTAATGTTTTACTTGTTTCTGTTATTTATCTTTGTTGGGGGCTTCTTAAGCGTATTTACCCAATTTACAGGCACAGGATTTTTTAGACCGAGTGAAAGCTTTATTATGTTTGCTGTAATTTCAGTGCTTCAAATGGCGCTCGTTATGTTTATTACCCCTGGTTTAACGGCAGGTGCAATTAGCTCAGAAAGGGAAAAGCAAACGTTAAATATTCTTCTAACAACAACACAAACTTCAACACAGATTATTATTGGGAAATTATTATCGTCCATTGCATTTTTAATTTTATTACTTATCGCAGGGCTCCCGTTATATAGTATTGTGTTTTTATTTGGTGGGGTGTCCCCTTCACAATTAATAACGATTTTCTTATTTTACTTAGTAACGGTTGTAGCGATTGGTAGTATTGGGATTATGTTTTCGACGATTACGAAAAAGACCATTGTTTCAATGATTGCCACATACGGTGCAATGATTTTCATAGGAGCAGTGACAGCTTTCTTCTTCTTTGTTGGATGGCAACTAGACAATATCTCTGGAAATACGCCAACTCCACCTATTGGAGGATCAACACCAAATTCACCTATAACGTATTTTTGGGCAGCGATCAATCCAGGTGCGTTAATGTTAACGATTTTGTATCCACCACTTGAAAATGAACTTTCCAATATTACTGGAATATCCATTCCTATTTGGATCATCTATTTAATCTTTTATAGTTTAGTGACTGTATTTTGTTTATGGATTGCAATAAGAAAGTTACGCGCAAATATGAAACATAACAGATAAGGAGGCTTTAAAATGGATCGTCGTAAAACGTTAAGGCAGTTCGTTACACGGGCAAAAAGAAGTTTAAACATCGAGAAATACATCCCTAGTCTACAGTACGGTATTTTACTAGCGGTTGTTTTCTATACGGCGATTCTTCTCTTATCTCGATTGTTTGTACTTCCGTATTATCACAACATTGCCCTTTTTGGTGGCGTGAGTATTTTCTTGCTGACAATCGTTTATCTCGTAGTGAAACGAGTAAAAACTCACGATGCCCTTATTCGACTTGATGCCTTTTATCCTCATAATGAGCTTGTTACTGCATTATCTTTAAATGACGATATGAATCCATTAGTTAACTCCATCTTGCAAAAGGCTGTATTAGAATCAAACGATTCCTTTGAGCGTTTTAAGCAGCGAAAGAAGAGCTTATGGCGACCAAAGGCATTAATTTCATTACTATTCTTTTCTATAGCGATTGGTGTACTTTATATTTTCCCTTCACCAACACAACAAGAAGCAGTGACGATTGAAAAGGAAAATGAAGCAATCGACAAACTAGAAAAAGAGGTTGCAGAATTAGAGAAAAAAGCAACCAATGATGAAGTAAAAAAACAATTACAAGAACTCCTCAACAAGTTAAAACAAGTAGATAGCTCTGAAGAAGCATTACGTGATGTTGTAAAAAAGCAAAAGGAGCTAAAGTTACAAGAACAGAATTTAAAAGAGAAGAGAGATTTAGCTAGTAAAGGGAACGATGGAGCAGAAGGTTTAACTTCGGAAGAAGAAGAACGACTGAAAGAATTATTAGATATCCAAAACTTGCTTACAAAAAGCGCAAGCTTAGCTCAAACTGCTTTAAGTCAGTTAGGAAAGCCTATTAGTTTTGAGTTGCAAAATGCTATTGCAAGTGAGTCTGGATCAAGTCCATCTGAAGAAGGTAGCCCAAATCAAGACGGAGGAAATTCTGGAGATAGTAGTAATACGGACAATTCTCAAAGACAACAAAATAATGGCGAAAACAATCAAGGGAGCGGAGAAAATGGCTCTCAGGGGCAAGGTACAAATGGTTCTCAAGGTCAAGGTAGTGGGAATGGATCAGGTAGCCAAGGAAATGGTTCTGGCTCTGGTACCGGGCAAGGTCAGGGAAATGGTAATGGAGCAGGATTTGGTCAAGGTGGCAGAGACTTACTGTCGATTCCAGGGAGAATTGGAGAAAACGGTGAGCTAATCGTAGATGGGGGTCCGCTTGGTGAAGGATCTCCTATTGAAGAACAGGATGGGCCAGTTCCAGTCACGAAAGGAACAATCCGCCCTTATGAAGAGGTCATTGGGCAATATAAAGACCGCTATATGGAAAGTTCAGAAAGAATGCAATTACCTAAGGATTTACAAGAAATAGTGCAATCTTATTTTAGTTCACTCGAATCGGAATGATAGGAGAATCTCAAAATGGCATATAACGAACAGGATTATCTAGATATTAGCGACCAACTTCAACAAGTTAAAAGTGAAATTAGTCGATTTATTGTAGGGCAAGAGGAAGCAATCCATTATACATTGTATTCCATATTAGCAGATGGCCATGCATTGCTTGAAGGGTTGCCTGGACTTGGGAAAACGATGTTAGTTCGTACTATTTCAGAAGTGTTGGACCTATCGTTTTCTCGTATTCAATTCACACCGGATTTAATGCCTTCAGATATTACAGGAACAAACATTATTGAAAGGACAGAAGAAGGGAAGCAGCGATTTGTTTTCCAACCTGGACCAATCTTTAATCAAATGGTTCTTGCAGATGAGATTAACCGTGCAACTCCAAAAACGCAAAGTGCACTTCTAGAAGCGATGGGCGAAAAAACTGTAACGATTCTAGGTGATACAAAGGAAATGGAGAAACCATTCTTTGTATTAGCAACACAAAATCCTATTGAAATGGAAGGTACCTACCCTTTACCCGAGGCTCAAATGGACCGCTTCCTATGTAAAATACTCGTAAATTATCCGACTAAACAAGAGCTAATGGAAATTATGAAAAGAACAACGGGTGCACAAGATGTGCAGCTACAAAAAGTAATGGACCGGGAAAGATTGGTTGTCGCTCAAAAAATGGTTAAGGAAGTACTAGTTGCAGATGAAATGCTGGAGTATGCCGTGAACTTAGTTGTCGCTACTCATCCTGATGGTAAGGATGGGTTACCTGAAGTAAAACAATATGTCATGTATGGAAGTGGCCCTCGTGGATTGCAAAGTATTTTAAAGTTAGCAAAAGCGCGTGCGCTAATGAATGGAAGATTCCATGTATCCATTGCGGATATTAAATCCGTTGCAAAACCTGCATTGAGACATCGCATAATGTTGAACTATGAAGGAGAAGCATCTGGTAAAGATGCAGATGATTTAATCGATGAAATACTCGAAAATGTACAGCAAGGCGTTCGATTATGATGAAAGAGAAATTCATATTACCGGATGATTGGATTGCAAAAGTAAGTCGATTATCAGTTGCCACATCCTCTAAATTGCGCGGTCAACATAAGGGGTCACATCGATCTGCAAGATTCGGTGCTTCACTAGACTTTTCTGATTTCCGAGAGTATTTCCCGGGAGATGATGTGAGGCAAGTAGATTGGAATGTGTATGCAAGAACAGAAAAATTTTATATAAAACGTTTTTTAGATGAGCAAGAAATGCGGGTTCATATTTTACTTGATTCTACTAAATCAATGGGAGAACCAAATAAGTGGTTATTTGCGCGGCAAATTGTGGCGAGCCTTGGTTTAATGGTTTTGAACCGTGATGACCGGTTGTCGTTTTCCTTTTTGCAAGAAGGCGAAAAGAAACCAATGTTTCGTAGAAAAGGTGCAACAAATCGAAAAGCTTTTTTGCAGATTGTTTCGGAAATAGAAGAAGCATCATTTAAAGGTCGTTTTACAATAGAAGGGTTCAAGGAATTGCCTAATGATAGTACCGTTTTATTTATCGTGACAGATGGTTTGGAGCCAATTGAAGAATGGGAGCAATTTTTCAAACGTTTGCCACGTTTTGCAGGGGACATTCGCTGTATTCAAATCGTGACAAAAGAAGAGTTAAATCCCACATACGCAGGGGATCTCCGACTCATTGATGCGGAAACGATGAAGGACACGAATGTATCAATGTCTACAAAGGTAATTGAAGAGTATAAAAGGACGATGGAGTTACACCAACTCCAGTTTGAAAGGATTGCGAATCGATTTGGAATCAGAACGATTCAACTAGTAGTAGAAGATGGCTTACAAAATGCTATTTTTCAAAATTTATTAAGAGCTCGCATGGTACAGTGAGGTGAATTTCGGTGGGTTTTAGTCAGCTAATCTTTCTATGGACATTAATTTTCCCGATGATTGTCCTAATCTATTATTTCTTTCGAAAGAAATACAAAGATCAGATCATATCCTCTGCTTTGTTTTGGGAAGAAGTGATGCAAGAAACAAGAGTGTCACCATATTTAAAACATCTGCAAAGAAATGCCTTACTGTACTTGCAATTACTTGCATTGTTACTTTTCACTTTAGCTTTAATGAATCCATTCATAAAAAAATCTGAAGTTGCTGGAGAACAAGTCATCTGGATCGTGGATACTTCAGCTACTATGCTTGCGGGCAAGGAGTCGTCCATTTTTGAACATCATAAAAAAGAAATGAAATCACTTGTTTCAGAAATAGAGGGTCGACCTTTAACAATCATTACTACTGGAGAAGAGCCAAATGTGATTCTACGTCAAGAAACAGACACCACGCTCATACATAGGACGATTGATGAATTATCGGTAACTTACGAAGAAGAACAATTATCCAAAGCTTTTGATGTAGCGCAAGCCTTTGTTGGAGGGGCAGCGACTTCTATTTATTTATTCACAGATTCGGTTGAACGAAATGAATTGCCGATTGAGAGTGAATATGTAAAGTGGATTGTGAAAGGTTCGGATAGCGATGTTGAAAACGTAGCAATTACAAAATTTACTGCTACTGAAGGTAATGGACAAACAATTGCTTTAGTTCAAATTGTAAATGAAACCGAACTTGACAAAGAGCTAACTTTATCCATCATGGATGAACACGAAGAAACGATTCAAGAAGAAAGTCTTTCTATAGAAGCAAATGGAGAAATGACTCTAACCTATGAACAATTACCACTTTCAAGCATTCTTACGGCAAAGATTGAAGTAAGTGACGACTATGGAGTGGACAATGAGATAAGTACGATTGTAGGTGGGGGACAATCAGAAATTATTGTAGATAGACAAATGCATGCACTTGTTCAAAAAGGATTTCAAGCATTAAATACAAATGTCAAAATTGTTCAATCAGATCAATTACAAACCATGGGCGAAGATGGTGTAATAGTAACGAATCAAACCGATCTGCTAGAGTCATCTGAGAATAGAGTCATTCTGATAGGTAGAGACGACCAAGTTTCCGAAGAAG
Organism: Ureibacillus sp. MALMAid1270; assembly: GCF_049202975.1. Classification (NCBI taxonomy): domain Bacteria; kingdom Bacillati; phylum Bacillota; class Bacilli; order Caryophanales; family Caryophanaceae; genus Ureibacillus; species Ureibacillus sp. MALMAid1270. The sequence goes on from NZ_JBMIRP010000060.1 coordinate 46,237, forward strand.
TGAGAAGTTTAGTAGATGTCTCAGCTGATCCATTGTTTGCGTTTAGTCAGCTAGAAGATGTTTATGTAAGTGCCATTTACCCACCCTTTGAAGAATTTGAGACGATTGCAACGATTGCAGATAAGCCGTTTATCCAACGCTCTAATAGAGGGGATATTGTCATATTAGCTGACATAGAATCGACAGATTGGCCATTACACCCGTCTTTTCCATTATTTCTATGGAGTTTGCAAAATGAATTCCAAGAATGTCTACAAAGTCTTGGAACGTTCAAACCAAATGAATCAAGAGCAATCTCATTAGTAGGCGATGATTGGACCATTTATTCTGATGAAGATGAATACATTACGACAATTGAAGATCCAGGACGTTTTAAAGCGCCTATTAAACCGGGACTTTATACAATACAATCTGAGAATGATGAAAAGCGTTTTTTAGTTCAACTTTCAAATCAAGAAAGATCGATTCAGAAAGGGTCAAGTTTTGAACTTGGTCAGATCCAATCTCATGGAGAAAATGTTTCTTCAAATGAATCCCTTTTGCCTTGGATTTTATTCATTATATTAATGTTGCTAGTAATAGAGTGGGAGGTGCAAAGAAGACGTGGATTTGCGAATTAATGATCCTATCGCTCTATTATTATTTATTCCACTAATCGCATACTTCTTTTGGGTTTGGTGGCGACATAAGAATCAGCTCAAAACGAATCATTTCATCGTATTTGCAATAAGAGGAGTTTCAATTATATTAGTAGTTTTCGCACTATCGTCGCCTTATTTACTGTTGCCAATAAAAGATGAACAGGTCATCTTTTTAATAGACCGTTCTGCGTCACTTAACGGTACAGAAAGTGGTGCTGTTTCTTTTATTGAAGAGAGTTTGCAAAATAAAAAGGAACAACATAGTGTCGGAATCTATTCATTTGCTTCAGGATTCCAGACAGAAACACTATTATCAAAGAATTTGGAGCAAATCCCGACGTTAAGTGAAATCACTGATAAAAGTGATACCAATATAGAGGAAGCATTACAAATTGCAGTAAGTGTTGCAGATCGCGGGAAGGCAACAAGAATTGTTTTATTGTCTGATGGGCTTGAAACAAAAGGAAATGTTGTAAATCAATTAATTAAATTGGCTGGAACGAATGTATCAGTTGATGTTTTACCTATAGAGCGACCTATTACATCAGATGTTTCAATCCAAAGCTTTGTTACTCCACAAATTGCTTATGCTGGTGAACAGCAGCAGTTAGATATTGAAGTCGTCTCAACAAAAGCGACAGAAGGTATTCTTTATTTATATGAAAATGATCAACTCATCAAGCAAGAAACCGTTACCTTAGATAAGGGTGCCAATGTTTTTTCGTATCAACATGTTGGAGGAGCTGAAGGGTTAGTAAAATACGAAGCTCTTGTGCAAGTTCAGGATGATGCAATTTTAGAAAATAATAAACTTACAAGTGTAACAATGGTTCAAAGCTCTCCAAAATTGTTGATAGTAGATGATCGTGAAGAGGGCTCTCCTATTGCAAATGCATTAGGTCCAAATTCAATAGACTTTGATGTCATTCCTTCAACTGAATTACCGAATTCATTATCAAGCTATTTGCAATATAATGCGATTATTTTTGATAATATTGCAGGATTTAAAGTTGGAGAAGCGAAGATGGGTGTCATCGAACAGGCGGTAAAAAACTTCGGAGTTGGCTTTATGATGGTCGGTGGTGAAAGTAGCTTTGGTTTAGGTGGTTATTATAAAACACCGATAGAACAGTTATTACCTGTTGAAATGGAAGTGAAAGGGAAACATCAACTTCCTTCTCTGGGCCTTGTCATCGTGCTAGATAGGTCTGGCAGTATGCAAGGTGCCAAAATCCAATTGGCAAAAGAAGCGGCTGCGAGGTCAGTGGAGTTATTGCGTGATGGAGATACTCTAGGGTTTATTGCATTTGATGATCGACCATGGGAAGTAATTGAAACAAAGCCATTAGAAAATAGAGAAGAAGCGGTAAATACAATACTCTCAATTCCTCCTGGGGGAGGGACAGAGATTTATTCGTCCCTTGAAATGGCATATAAAAACTTAAGTGACCTCGATTTACAACGGAAACATATTATCTTACTTACAGATGGGCAATCGGCAACTTCAAATAGTTATGAAGAGTTAATAGAAGAAGGAAAAGGGAATAATATTACACTTTCAACAGTTGCTATTGGCTCGGATGCAGACGCGAATTTACTTGAAGATTTAAGTGAAATGGGAAGCGGCCGTTTCTATAGTGTTATTGATGAAACGACAATTCCTTCTATTCTTTCAAGAGAAACTGCCATGATTACCCGTACTTATATAGAAGATAATCCGTTTTATCCAATCATTTATCAAGCTGAAGGTTGGAATCGTTTATTTGAAAATGGAGTTCCACAAATGAATGCCTATATCGCTACAACTGCTAAACAGACGGCTATGGTGATTGCAGAAAGTGAAAAAGAAGATCCTGTACTCGCAGAGTGGCAATACGGACTAGGTCGTACAATAGCTTTTACATCGGATTCCACAGGAGCTTGGACCGGTGACTGGGCACGGTGGGATGAGTGGACGAACTTTTGGCAAACAGCTGTTTCAAAGCTACTACCTTCATATAATGAAACGGCTTATGATATTAGGCATGAGGCAAATGGTTCTTTTGTGATTACAGATCCAACGAATAAAGCAGCCTTTCTGGATATTGCGGTTGTCAATGAATTTGGAGAAGAGTTAGAAACGCAGATTGAAATACTATCTGCGAGTAGAGCTAGAGTAGTTGTTGAGGCGGATCCAGGTTTAGTGTTCTTTAGACTTTCTGATGGAAGTGGCGAGATATTCCAAGCTGGATTAACTGTTCCCTATAGCAAGGAATACGAACAAAACGCACCAAATCACACGTTACTCACTCAAATCACTGAGAAAACCGGAGGAAAAGCACTTTCTATTGATGAACCATCTGAAGTATTTCGTCAATTCACTATGAAGGGATCGGAACGCAAAAGTATAACGAATTGGCTTATTTTTATCAGTTTATTGTTGTTCTTTATTGATATTACATTAAGACGTTTTGGATGGAGTTTTATGAAGACAACTGGTAAATCTAAAAAGGTGAAAGAAAATAAGACGGTTGTTGAGGAAACGAATGTTAGTCAGCTGTTAAAAGAATTAAAGAGAAAATGATCATGAAGACTGTTACTAGATTTTTTTATCGAAAGTCTAGTAGCAGTTTTTTTAATAGAATAAAGTCACGACATATGTGAGAATATGAAAGGAAATGATGAAAGAACCTATGCTATAATGGACCTAGAAAATTTGAGATACTAGAAGGGGAGGAAAAATTTGACGTACCAAGCATTTTATCGTGTGTATAGACCTCAAAGTTTTAGGGAAATGTCAGGACAAACACACGTGAAAAGAACACTTCAAAATGCTCTCCTAGCAAATAAAACAACACATGCCTATCTATTTTCTGGGCCACGTGGAACAGGGAAAACGAGTACGGCGAAAATTTTTGCTAAGGCATTGAACTGCGAAAAAGCCCCATCAAACGAACCGTGTAATGAATGTCCTACTTGCATAAGTATTACTGAAGGGTCGCACCCCGATGTGATTGAGTTTGACGCAGCTTCCAATTCACGTGTAGAAGAAATGCGTGACATTATCGAGAAGGTAAGATTTGCACCAGCAAATGCACGATTTAAAGTGTATATTATCGACGAAGTGCATATGCTTTCAACGAGTGCTTTTAATGCTTTATTAAAAACATTAGAAGAGCCCCCAGCACATGCAGTGTTTATATTAGCGACAACAGAACCACATAAACTACCTGCAACGATTATTTCACGCTGTCAACGATTTGATTTTAAACGCTTATCATCAAACGATATATTAGAGCGTATGAAAGTAGTTCTTGAGGATATCCATTTACCTTTCGATGAACAAGCTCTCAAAGTAATTGCACAAGCAGCAGCAGGTGGAATGCGTGATGCCTTGAGTTTACTAGACCAAGTTGTTTCGTTTAGTGGTGAATCGTTAACATTGGAAAATGCTCTGCTTGTAACGGGGTCAGTTAGTCAGGACATCTTTTATGATATAACCCAGGCTTTAAAAGAAAGAGATGTGGCACAGGTACTATCTCTCATGGAGGGTCTAATTGCTGACGGTAAGGAACCCGTTCGTTTAGCGGAAGATTTAATTACATTTTTCCGTGACTTGTTACTATTACAAACAAGTAGTGAACTTGAAGAATTATTAGAATTAGTAACACCTGAAGAGAAATTTATACAGTTAGCCCATGATTATAGCGCCGACAATCTTTATGGATTTATCGATATACTAGCAAAAACACAACAAGAAATGCGTTTTTCACACCATACGAAAATCTATTTAGTGACTGCGCTTTTAAAAATGGCACAATACACAAGTGGTGGTGGAGTAGTTCATCCCCAATCTAATGTTGGTGGTGTGGTAGATCCTCAATTATTGGATAAAATATCAACCTTAGAAAAAATGGTTCAAAACTTAACTCAGCAAATACAAAATGGTGTTCAACCATCAAATGCACCGCAAACAAAAGAAGCACCTCGTCCAAGGGCAAAGTCACAAAACTATAATGCACCTGTAGGAAGAATAAAAGAAGTTCTAAAAAGTGCGACTAAGAAAGATATTCATACAATTAAAAATGCATGGGTTCAGGTTCTTAGTCAACTTCAAAAATCACAGGCGGCACTTTTTGCTGAAGCGGAACCAGTTGCGGCATCATCTAGTGCATTTGTGATAAAATTCAAGTATGATATTCACTGTAAGATGGTTGCCGATAATCGAGATTTAGTAGGGAATTTTACGCAATATTTAGCTCAGCTTTCTGGAAATATGTATGAATTACTGTGTATTCCAGAAAATGATTGGTATACGTTGCGAGAAAACTTTATTAAGGAAAACCATTTGGCAGATAAAAATGAGTCGTCCAATCACGAAGAAGATTCGGCAATTTTAACTTCCGAACAACCATTCATTGAGGAAGCTCGAGAAATGACATCAGACGATCCATTAGTATCCGAAGCTGAAAAATTGTTTGGTAAGGACTTTGTCGAAGTTGTTGAAGAATAGTTAGTGGATGATGTAAAAAAGATCTAATACATTAGGAGGAATTTAAATATGCGTGGAATGGGTAATATGCAAGGCATGATGAAGAAAATGCAAAAAATGCAAAAAGAAATGATGCAAGCTCAAGAAGAGTTAAATGCAAGAGAATTTGAAGGTACTGCAGGTGGCGGTATGGTTAAAGTAACTGTAAACGGCCAAAGAGAAGTATTAGGGGTAAATTTAGACCCTTCTGTAGTAGATCCTGATGATGTTGAAATGTTACAAGACTTAGTAGTCGTTGCGATTAACGATGCGTTAAAGAAAGTGGAAGAGACTACAGCATCTACAATGGGTAAATTCACTCAAGGATTAAACCTTCCATTCTAGGAGGATAAACAATGTACTATCCTGAACCAATATCAAAGCTAATTGATAGTTTTATGAAATTGCCAGGTATCGGCCCGAAAACTGCGGCCCGACTGGCATTTTTCGTTTTAACAATGAAAGAAGATAATGTTTTATCCTTTGCAAAGGCGTTAGTTGATGCAAAACGTAATTTAACATATTGTTCAGTTTGTGGGCATATAACTGACGTGGACCCATGTCAAATTTGTTCAGATAAACAAAGAGATGTAAGTACGATTTGTGTTGTGCAAGATCCAAAAGATGTTATTGCAATGGAAAAAATGCGTGACTATCACGGGTTATATCATGTGCTTCACGGTGCAATCTCTCCAATGGACGGTATTGGTCCTGAAGATATTAATGTAGCTTCACTAATTACCCGATTACAAGATGAACGTGTACAAGAGTTAATTCTAGCAACAAACCCAACAATTGAAGGGGAAGCTACAGCAATGTATATTTCACGCTTAGTTAAACCATCAGGTATTAAAACAACACGTATTGCTCATGGATTGCCTGTAGGTGGAGATTTAGAATATGCGGATGAGGTAACATTGTCAAAAGCGTTGGAAGGCAGAAGAGAGCTTTAATTTCACTTTTAATTAATTAAACCAAGTGTACGTAGAAATACAACATGGTGCATTTGGTTAATACTTTGTTTCTATAATAATAGGACATTTGCAAGATTTTCTGCATGTTAGTAATAGGAAGTTGACTGAGAATAAGGGTGAGTGAAGTTTTACATGTTCCGTCGAAAAGGTAAATTAAAAAAAGAATATGATGACAAGCTTCGGAATCTTATTTTAGAAACAAAAGAAGATTGGAACAACGCAAAAGTAATTGAAGGTTTACTCGATGATTATGATTTAGATGTGATTGCTCAAAGAAAAATTGCAGAAAGTGTCCATTTTTATTTGTTTAAGGAAGCAAGAATTCGGAAAATATTAATCAAGTAATGTAAATATGAGTAGCCGCAAAAGCATATGCTCCTAAAAAGAAATCTTTTCTGTGAAGGAGTAATTAAATGATAGTTTACATAGGTGTAAGTCTTATCAGCGTGCTACTCATATTAGGTTTTATTATTATAGGAAAAAAGGTAGGGTATGGTGTCATTTTAGAAAAGCTAGCGATCATTTGGTTTAGATTAGCTTGTTCATTTGCTATTCTATATATAGCTCATATCATTGCAGATGGTTACAATATTATTGTACCAGTTAATATATTTTCAGCTTTAACAATAACGATTTTAGGGATTCCAGGGATGTTATGTATTGGGATCATAACAATTCTTCAATAAAAGTATAAAAAAGTCCTTGCAATGAGAAAAATATAGTGGTATATTAATTAAGTCGCTAAGACGTCACAACAAAACTTTGATAGAAAATCAAAAAAGTATTGACATCGAATAACGACAACGATATAATTTAATAAGTCACTTAAGAGAAGTGAGTAACATTACTAAACTTAAGAACATGAACCTTGAAAACTGAACAACAAAACGTTAATGAATTAAATGTTTCTTAATAGAAACACAATTTTGGACATCATAAAGATGCCAGCAAAAATTTGAGCTTTATCAAATTTTCTTTTATGGAGAGTTTGATCCTGGCTC
>NZ_JBMIRP010000061.1:0-29402 GCF_049202975.1 Ureibacillus sp. MALMAid1270
AACTTCTTGAAGATGCGCTTGAACAAACAAATAAGAAAATCAAAAAGTTAATACAAAGTCAACTGGAGCAGTGGATCTCAGAACTACCTAATTATATCAAGGCTTATTTACCGATTTCACTCTGCGAAAGTTGAGTTATTAGTATCAATAGCATCATCCAAAACTTTCTTACCTATATCCTTACACCAACTAGTCCAAAAGTTTATCCTTTCTACCCAACGCATCCAAACTTTCCCTTTATACGAACAACCAATACTAATACGACCTCCATCTTTATACCCATAACCGAATAAATTAGATTTAGTCGAACCCGATACAACCACCTCATTAATACCGGATTTTATATCAGTCCCTGCAAACATTCTAAAGCTGATTCTTCCACTGGGTTGTTGCTTCAATCCCAAAGTTCCAATCATCAATCGATTTATTCCATCTAAACTTCGATATATTGAATCGCCCTTCATTGCCAACGATTTCGGGAATATATTTTCAACAAGCCGATTTCCTTTTCCAGCATCAGTTTCATTTATATGAATAATTCCATTTTCTTCATCAAAAAAAATTACAAAGAAATCATAATCATATTGCACAATATCCTTCTGATCTGACCAGACTACATTTGATTCAATTTCCTCAATAAAAATGTAAACAGAATCTTCTTCATTTATAAATTGGGTTGTTCTGTCAGGATCCAAGACTTGTTGCCATCCTTCTATAAATGTTGTTTTCGAAGGGTAGCGAAACATCCGTGTACTTATTTTCATCTTTACTTGCGATAAATCTATAGCCTTAACGTGATCTTTTTTAAACTTACCAATGAATTCACTAAGTTTAATTTCTTGATTGATAGCTTGATGGGAATGTGTATTGAGAAGTTGATTCCAATCTGAATCTTGTTGATATAACTCTTCAATCGATTCCTTCAAATCGTCCATTGCCACATTCGTTATAAGTTTTGCATTACCTAAATTATTTCCACTTGTTCGAGCGAATCGTCCAATAAACTGAAGTGTAATTGGAAGCGACTTATATTTATCATGAATTGCTGCAATTTTAAGTGTTGGGATATCAATACCTTCCCCAAACATATCGACACATACCACAATTTTTGCTATACCATCTTTTACTTGGCTCAAATATTTTTTTCTTTGTGAAGGTAAAACACCTGTGTGAATTACCACAGGATTAAACTCTTTATATCGGGAATATATTTTTTCATATAACTCATCCGCACGTTTACGACTCTTAGCTCTTGCTAGAAGAACATGTTCGTATCCCTTGTCCAAATCCTCACTCAAATGCTGAATTGCAATTTTTGCTATTTCTTCATCAGACTTTTGTTCATCAAACACTTGAATTGGATAAAAGTCGATTGGCTTAAAATACCCAGCTTCTTGTGCAAGTCCCAATCCATAATTAAAAATAATTTTACCATCAATTTTTTTACCATCATTTCTAAATGGAGTTGCAGTAAACTGTAGGATCTTCTTTCCCGAAAACCTTTTTCTAACCTCTCCCCACTCGGGTGCTGCTAAATGATGCGCTTCATCAAAAATAACAACTTCCACCTTTTCAACTAGTTTATCCCTAATTACTGAAGGCATTTTATTTATCATTCCAGGAGTTGAAACGATAATATTCGACTCTTCAATTGCAGTAATCAGATCTTTTTCATGCTCGGCTTTTACTTTTGATTTATACATAAAAGTAAGTTGGATAAATTACTTCATCTGAAATCATTTCTAGTTCTGGTAGAATACCAAAATGACTTGCTCCTTCAAAAATTTGTTCTCTCAAAAGATTGGACGGTACTATAATTAATGTTGAGGATAATCTTTCAGAAATTATAGTAGCATACATTGTTTCAGACTTTCCTGTTCCAGTAGGTAAAATAATCGTTGCTGGAGAATTTGATATGGCCCAATGAGCGCGAATTGCGGATAATGCTCCAAATTGAGGCAATCGCAAACCAATCTCACCTTTATTTCGAGATACTTTTTCATGATATGACACTTTCCAACTATCAATAATTTCTTCTCTACTAAAGCTTTTACCATTAGCATCTTTACATCGACTTAACTTATTCCCTTGACCAATTGTTGAGATTACGTTTTTATACGTTACCAAACAATCCCTTCTTTCTGTTATAAAATTACATTTTAATAATTATATTTTAACAGATACAAAAGGAACTTTATGTAAAAAAAGGAATTCCCAATATTAAAGAATTCTGTTCTAGTATTTAGATTAAAATTTATGTTTCTCTTTAGAGCTAAACCAAAGGATTTATTGAAATATGCGTCGAGTAAACTTACATGCAAAGAAGAGTTTACCGTAGTAATACTTATTTAACTAACAAGCAGTTACTTAAAGAGTAATATAATCCTTCACAATCTGGCCCGATTGTTGAAAACTTATTAAGCAGCACTCTTCAGCTAACCTTCCCCGTTAATTTAAGTTCAATTTTTCACATCTCACCTAATTGCAACAGCAAACTCTCATTTCCAAAACACTCTTTATAACACTATACTATGATTATACCAAATAAAGGAGGTAATCATTTGGCAAGCTTCACAAAGCGCGGTAACACATGGCAATATGCCATTAGCCGCACAATAGACGGTAAGCAAAAACCAATTCGCAAAGGGGGATTTCGAACTAAAAAAGAAGCACAAGAAGCAGCATTACAGATGGAACTTGATTTAAAAAACGGAGTACTCGATCCACAAAAGGACTATCCGATTGAAAAATATTTTTTAGAATGGTTCAAGACTTATAAGCGAGATATATCCGATATAACCCTAAACTCTTATAAAGCAACTCACACCAAACTTCTAAACTATTTTGAAGATAAAGCTATTCAGAGTATTACTAAACGTGAATATCAAGAATTTCTTAATATTATGGGAGAACAATTTGCTAAAACAACAAATCGTAAAATGAATGGCTTTATTCGCACTTGTATAAGGGAAGCAATTGATGAAGGTTTGATAAAAACGGACTTTACACGAAATGTTACCATCACCGGAGCAGCTAGTAAAAAATCATCTGAAAAGTTCTTGGATTATGATGCTAGTCAACTACTATTAAAGTATTTACATGCAAATATTGACAATGGTCTTGAATATACGATGTTAATTGTTGCTTTAACTAGCGGTGTACGATACGGGGAATTAGTTGGTCTTTCAATTGAAGATATTAATTTTAAAGAAAGTACGGTTAAAATTCATCGACAATGGCGCTATAAAGAGGATGGAGGATTTGGTCCGTTGAAAAATGAATCATCTGAACGTACAATTGGATTAGATAAAGCAACGATGAACATTTTAAAAAAACAGGTACTTAAAATTGCAAATCATCCTCAGAATGAAAATCGCCTAGTGTTCTACACATCTGATTCGCCAATTCAAGTTATTACTAATGATCGGTTAAATGATGTGTTACGAGCTTCAATAAAAAAACTAAAAATCAAACCTATTATTACAGTTCATGGTTTACGTCATACTCATGCTAGCGTTCTTCTTTATCAAGATATTTCTGTTCTTTATGTAAGTGAAAGACTTGGTCATGCTTCCATTGATATTACCACTTCTACTTACGCACATCTCTTAAAAGAACTTCGTGAGCGTGACTCTTCGAAAACTGCTTCTATTTTTGAGGATCTACTAACTTATAGCGGATAAACCCTTGTGTGAAATTTGTGTATAACGTGTATAAAAAACACCTTTTTCTTTCGGTTTCTTTCTTTTTCTCCAAAAATGAAAAAATGCTCCAAACCCTTAAATAATAAGGATTTGAAGCAAATTCACTTGGTTCAAACTTCTTCTATCTGAACCCTTCGACGTCCCAGGAGGGATTCGAACCCCCGACCGTACGCTTAGAAGGCGTATGCTCTATCCGGCTGAGCTACTGAGACATGGCATTCATGAATGGTTTTTCCATGAAAGACAAGATTTATTATATCTATAAAAAATGATAATGTCAACGGATTTTCTAAACTTTTTTTGTTAAATGTAAATTTTTTTATTTAATTAACTGAAAACGTTTTTTGAATATTTCATTGCGCTCCGCTGTATAGGCTGTTACATACCATTCATCATTCACAAACTCGACAATTGTATAACTCTTATCATTATTTCCTCTTGGTATTAAGAGGCTTCCTGGGTTCACAAATAATACATTGTCCAACAATTCGCAGCCTAATACATGAGAATGGCCAAAAAAGACAGCATCAGCTTCTACTTCTTTTGCACGATAAAATAAATTCATAGTAGACGATTTCACGTTAAATAAATGCCCATGGGTTACAAAAATTTTCTTTCCTGAAAGTGAAAATAACTCTTCATTAGGAAATCGGGAATCACGATCACAATTTCCGCGCACACGTTTTGTATTTTCTAAATATTCGTGGTCAAAAGCTAATTCACTATCACCACAATGTATAACCGTGTCAACATCCTTATGTCTTTCACTAACCTGTTTTATCACTTCTGCATTTCCATGAGTATCGCTCATCACTAATAGTTTCATTAAACCACCCCAAGCTAAATATTCTCACGTAAATTTTTAAAACTCACACATACACCACTAAATATTGCAAATTAAATGTGAGATTTAGTACCTACTATACTCGTTTACATTTACCCCATCCCCTACGAGTAGAACTAGCCTAGCAATATTGGCAACTCTTCAGCTAATTTTCGAATCGCATTTCCACGATGAGAAATTGCACCTTTCTCCTCTGGAGACAGTTCTGCCATTGCAAGACCAAGCTCTGGTACATAAAAAATAGGATCATAGCCAAATCCATTTGTACCGCGTTTTTCATCTAAAATAATCCCTTCACACGTTCCAAACACTGTATATGTTTCAATATCTGGCCCAGCAATAGCTAATACACAGCAAAAACGAGCAGTGCGTTCTCCTTCAGGAACCCCTTGTAACTTTTCTAATACTTTTACAATATTCGCTTCATCATCATGATCACCAGCATAACGAGCTGAGTATACCCCTGGTTCGCCTCCTAATGCGTCTACAACAAGTCCGCTATCATCTGCAATAACAAGCTTACCCAACTCACGAGAAAGCGTTTCTGCTTTTAATATCGCATTTTCTTCAAATGTAGTACCTGTCTCTTCAATCTCCATATCAGGAGCTACATCAAACATTGTTACAACCTCATAGCCTAGTGGCGTGAAAAGTGCTTCGAAATCTTTTGCTTTTCCTTTGTTTTTTGTAGCAATGACAACTTGTTTCAATTTTATTTCCTCCAAACTCATTTTCAATCGACAAAACTTAGGTGCTCTTTTCTAATAGCACATGTTTTGACAAGCAACTATTTAACAAACCCAACTAATTTAGCTGATTCACCTAATACCGCTTTCTGCTTTTCAATTAGTTCAGCTATGCCATTTTCCCCTAAAGAAAGTAATGTATTTAAATCTTCTCGAGAGAAAGTAGATTCTTCACCAGTGCCTTGAATTTCAACAAAACGACCATTTCCAGTCATCACAAGATTCATATCTACATTTGCAGATGAATCTTCTACATAATCTAAGTCTAATACTGGACCAATTTCATCAATAAAACCAACACTTGTTGCTGCTAAGAAGTCAGTAACAGGGAATTTAGCAAATGGCTTTTCATTATGGATCTTTGCGAGTGCTTGAGTCAAAGCAACGAATGCACCTGTTATAGAAGCTGTTCTAGTACCCCCATCAGCTTGAATGACATCACAGTCAATCCATAATGTTTTCTCTCCTAGTGCCTCTAAATCAACTACAGCACGTAAAGCTCGTCCAATTAATCGTTGAATTTCCATTGTACGGCCATTTATTCTACCACGAGATGCATCTCGTTGTGTTCTTTCTGCAGTAGCTCTTGGTAACATGGAATATTCCGCTGTAATCCAACCTTTCCCTTGTCCACGTAGGAATCCAGGAACCTTTTCTTCAACAGTTGCCGTACAAATTACTTTTGTATTCCCAACCTGTATTAATACCGAGCCTTCTGGATGAATTAAATAATTTGGCTCTATTTGTACAGAACGTAATTGTTCAGCTGTACGTCCATCATGTCTAGTCATTGCTTGTCCTCCTCGAGAAAAGTAAAACATTTGATAAGTAAGAATAGAAACTTCTATCAGAATTGAATTTCATTGATAAAAGATAAAATCGTGCCTAGTACATTGTGGTACCAGGCACTTTATTTTAATCAAGTCTATTTTATGGACTTGATCCTATGGAATTTAAGTGATTCAAACAACCGAAAGATAACATAATTTACTTTTCTAATTTGATACGGCGTACATCTAAATGATTGTGTTCTAACCACTTTTCAGCAATCATTCGAAAAATAGGCATAGATCCAGTAGTGTAGAAAATGTGATGTGGCTCTTCACCACTAGTATTGAGTTGGTTATTAAATGCTAACCATTCTCCTACTTCTTTAGCTGTTTCTTCAGCAGAAGAAAGCACATGAACATCTGGGCCGACCACTTTTTCGATATGCTGTTGAATGATTGGATAATGCGTACAACCTAATATAACTGTATCAAATTTTTTGTTGGCTAGTGGTTTTAAACCATTTGCTACTAAGTCGAATGCAAATTGCCCATCATATTCGCCACTTTCAACAAGGGGAACGAAAGTAGGGCAAGCAAGAGGAATTATTTTCGCTTTCGAACTTAAAGATAGTAGTGCATTTTCATATGCTCCACTTTTGATTGTTCCTTCTGTAGCCAATACAACGATTTCATTTCGTTTTGTTTTTTTCTCAGCGGCTCTAGCTCCCGGATTTATGACTCCTATTACAGGTATTGGCAATTTTTGCTGTAAACTTTCTAATGCCACAGCAGTTGCAGTATTACAAGCAATGACGAGCATTTTAATGTTTAATCTTTGTAATGCTTTAGCCATTTGCCATGTAAATTTCTTTACTTCCTGCTTATTTCTCGGCCCATATGGACATCTCGCAGTATCACCAATATAATAAATGGTCTCGTGTGGTAAAACTTTCATAATTTCTTTTGTTACAGTTAAACCACCAACCCCAGAATCAATTACGCCAATAGGGGCATTCATACAACCGCCTCGATCCTTTAACTTTACATAATCACACAGATAAGAGAATCCCATTAGTGAATTCTCTAATCTATTTCATGTATTTATTTTTACTTATTGTTTGCTTCATTTAATTGTAAGTATAATGCTAAAAAGAAAGTAAATCTAGGCGAAAAGCTTAACGAAACTGCACTCTTATTTCATCTTTTTAAGTTTATCTTCGGTATCTCATTATAAATATTTTCGTAAAAACATCCCGATTGTCATATTGCCCGAATTCATGTAACCAAAAAATGTTGATAATAAATATTTGATGGTCTTAATATAAAGATGTTTCTATGATTGTTGTACCAATCAAAAAATGAAGTTAGGCTTTACCGATTTTTTATAATGAAAATTCTTCAACTTGCTACCTGTTTACACTTCATGTAAATCCTTATCTCAACATACTGGAGAGATAATTCTTCACTAGCTTAATACTAACTTACTCTACATTACAGTTTAACACCATTTTTCTAGAAGGGTATTCTGTAAATAGTGATCGTTAAAAGTTAAATGAAGTTAATACTATTTTGAAGTGTTTAATTGGAATTAGCAAGTCTCCAATCAGTGTAGTGATAATTCGTCTAGCCTCAGCAATTCAATCAATGCCTGTGATCTACTGGATACACCTAATTTTTGAATCGTGTTCGAAATATGATTACGCACCGTTTTCTCGCTAATATTCAGCTTTTGCGAAATTTCCTTCGTCGTATAATCTAATATTAATAATTGGAAAATTTCACGTTCTCTTTTCGTCAAAAGCGAACGATGCTGCGGGCTATTCATAAGGCAACACCCTCCTATCTCCTCTTCTATGTAAAGTATGTTGAGAGTAATAGGTGCGTGAGGGCGTTTTAACTATTTCCCATGCAATATTATTTTTTCTTTTTGTGTCCAAGGGGTTCCCTTTCCTGTTGATTTATTTATTTGTACTACAGCACCACGTCCAGTAAATACTGGTTGGTTTTCCGAATTCTTCGCTAAATAATGAATGTCAACTGAAGATGTCCCAATATGTGCAGCTTTAACATAGATTCGAAGAATTTCATCAAAATAAACTTGCTTTACAAAATCACATTGAAGGTCAGCAACGACAACAATCTTTTCAGATTCTGCTGAAGACCAAGTATCAAATCCAATATGTTTAAAAAACTCGATTCTTGCTTCTTCAAAATAGACAAATGGAACTGTATTATTTAAATGGCCATACATATCTGTTTCAGAAAAGCGTACTTTTACCTCCGTGTGAAATGAAAATTCTTCTTCCCATTTAATTGGATCTACAATATAACTTGCTCGCAAAGTCCGACAACCCCTTATTGTATTTAAGTTCTAAGTTTTGTGATATTTTTCATTATTGTATTGAATTTTTAGTTCTTATAATCTGTGCACATTATTTCAGACAGGTAGTTCCCCACCTATTCTTTCACTTTCTTATAGGTTCCAGTTTTGGTTCTTTACCGCCTTTAGTTACTTAAGAGTATTTCGGATTTTCAAAGCAGTTTCCAATTTCATGAGATTATACACACATATTGTATGCAAGACATGAAAAGAAGGACATCTAAAGTCAAAAGTTTGACGCAGATGTCCTTCTATAAATTTTAAACTCTTAGTAAGGCGTTAATTTATTTATTATTAGTCTACCATATGGTCAGATCCGAAGAAGTTACGGAACATTTGAACAGTAGTAGCACGGTTTAATGCAGCAATAGAAGTAGTTAATGGAATACCTTTTGGACATGCAGCTACACAGTTTTGTGAGTTACCGCAGTTTGCAAGACCTCCATCACCCATAATTGCGTTTAGACGCTCGTCTTTTGTCATTGCACCAGTTGGGTGTGCATTGAATAAACGTACTTGTGAAAGTGGAGCTGGTCCGATAAATGAAGCTTTTTCAGATACATTTGGACATGCTTCCATACATACACCACAAGTCATACATTTTGATAATTCATATGCCCATTGACGTTTACGTTCTGGCATACGTGGACCTTCGCCTAAATCGTAAGTACCATCGATTGGAACCCATGCTTTAACTTTTTTAAGTGCATTGAACATACGACTACGGTCTACTTGTAAGTCACGAACCACTGGGAAAGTTTTCATTGGCTCAAGACGAATAGGTTGTTCTAATTGGTCAATCAGTGTAGAACAAGATTGACGAGGACGACCATTAATAACCATCGAACAAGCGCCACATACTTCCTCAAGACAGTTCATGTCCCAAGTTACAGGAGAAGTCTTTTGACCATCAGCTGTAACTGGATTTTGTTGGATAACCATTAAAGCTGAAATAACATTCATACCAGGACGGTAAGGAACTTCGAATTTTTCCCAACGTGTAGACTCACCTTGGCGATCTTGACGCAGGATTTCAAGTTTTACCGTTCTTCCAGTAGTTCCTACGGCTGTTGTCATTTTTCATGACCCCCTTTATATTTTACGAAGAATAGTCACGTTTACGTGGCGGAATTAATGAAACGTCAACTTCTTGGTAGCTAATTTCTGGTTCACCAGTTTGTGGATTGAACTTCGCCATAGTTGTTTTTAAGAAGTTCTCATCATCACGTTCTGGGAATTCTGGTTTATAGTGCGCTCCACGTGACTCGTTACGTAAAAGTGCCCCTTTAGTAATAACACGAGCAAGATATAACATGTTTTTCAATTGACGAGTGAAGTGAGCACCTTGGTTACTCCATTTTTGAGTATCATTAATGTTGATGTTTTCCCAACGCTCTAACATTTCAGTAAGTTTGTTATAAGTTTTTTCTAGTCTGTCATTATAACGTACTACTGTTACGTTATCTGTCATTAACTCGCCAAGTTCTTTGTGTAATAAATATGCGTTTTCAGTTCCGTCCATTTTAAGGATTTTGTCCCATTTTTCTTGCTCTTCTTGAACACGAGCATCAAATAGAGATTGTGGAAGATCTTCAGCATGTTTTTTCAAGCCTTTTACATATTTAACAGCATTTGGACCAGCTACAGAACCACCGTAGATAGCAGATAATAAAGAGTTAGCTCCAAGACGGTTTGCTCCGTGTTGTGAGTAATCACATTCACCAGCTGCAAATAGACCAGGGATTTCTGTCATTTGGTCATAATCAACCCATAATCCACCCATAGAGTAGTGTACTGCAGGGAAGATTTTCATTGGAAGTTTACGTGGGTCATCACCTACGAATTTTTCGTAGATTTCAATGATACCACCAAGTTTTACGTCTAATTCATGTGGATCTTTGTGTGATAAATCTAGATAAACTACATTTTCACCATTGATACCTAATTTTTGGTTAACACATACATCGAAGATTTCACGAGTCGCGATATCACGAGGTACTAAGTTACCGTAAGCTGGATATTTCTCTTCTAAGAAGTACCATGGCTTACCATCTTTATAAGTCCAAATACGTCCACCTTCACCACGAGCAGATTCAGACATTAAACGGTTTTTGTCGTCACCAGGGATCGCAGTTGGGTGAATTTGGATGAATTCACCATTCGCATATGAAGCACCTTGTTGGTAAACAATAGATGCTGCAGAACCTGTGTTAATTACTGAGTTTGTTGATTTACCGAAGATAATACCAGGACCACCAGTAGCCATAATAACAGCATCTGAACGGAATGATACGATTTCTTCAGTTTGCATGTTTTGTGCAACGATACCGCGGCAAACACCTTCATCATCAAGAACAACACCTAGGAATTCCCAGTGTTCATATTTCGTTACTAAACCAGCAACTTCATGACGACGAACTTGCTCATCTAATGCATAAAGTAATTGTTGTCCAGTTGTTGCACCAGAGAACGCTGTACGGTGATGTAACGTACCACCGAAACGACGGAAGTCAAGTAAACCTTCAGGTGTACGGTTGAACATAACTCCCATACGGTCAAATAAGTGAATGATGCCAGGTGCAGCATCACACATTGCTTTAACTGGTGGTTGGTTCGCTAAGAAGTCCCCACCGTAAACTGTATCATCAAAGTGGATCCATGGAGAATCCCCTTCACCTTTTGTATTAACCGCACCATTAATTCCGCCTTGAGCACAAACAGAGTGTGAACGTTTAACGGGAACTAATGAGAATAATTCTACTTCAGTGCCTTCTTCAGCAGCTTTTACAGTTGCCATTAACCCTGCTAATCCGCCACCTACGACGATTATTTTACTTTTCGCCATGATTATTCCTCACTCCTCAAATTTTACTATTGGATGTCATACCAAACTTATTACACAAACGCTAGAATAGCGGCTACGAAAGCAACACTGAATACTACGAAGAACGCCATTGTTACATAAGTAGCAACTTTTTGTGATTTTGGAGATTGTGTAATACCCCAGCTCACTAAGAATGACCAAATACCATTTGATAAATGGAATGTTGCAGCTAAAATACCAACAATGTAGAATGCTAACATTAATGGATTTGCAACGATTTCAGCCATCATATCAAAGTTCACTTCATCTCCAAGCGCTTTTTGAATACGAGTTTGGAAAATGTGCCATGCAATGAATACAACTAGGAATACACCAGAGAAACGTTGTAATACAAACATCCAGTTACGGAATGTGCCAAAGCGCTGTAGATTGTTTGTTGCAGTAAACGCAATATACACACCGTACAATCCATGGAATAATAATGGTATGTAAATTACTACCCACTCAACAATTAACAATAGCCAATGTGGAATTAATTCCATCATACCAGCAGCATTATTGTAGGCTTCTACTCCTTGAGTAGCAGTGAAGTTGATAGAAAAGTGCACCAACAAGAACAATCCTACTGGAATAACTCCTAATAGTGAATGTAAGCGGCGCCAATAAAACTCATGATTCTTCGACAAGATTATTACCCCCCTCAAGTACATTTAAAATATTAAGTCAACATTAAGATATACGCAATTTTGAAACCGCTTAATATTGACTGCATATCTTATCATGTTACAATATTATGACATGTCCATTGTACTCCCAACCTCGATGACCGTCAAGGCAACTTGAGATTTTTTATACATAATTTAGACATGACTCTTCTTACAAACATTCTCATTTTTTGCATAAAATCTAATTAATATTAATTTTCTTACAGAAAAGAGGTAATTTTCTATATGACATCCCATCAAAAACAAGTACCAGCATTTGGTTATGAAATTTTAAGAGATTACGCACTACCTACCATTTTAGGAAAACATGAAGAAGATGTTCTTTATTGGGTTGGGAAAGACCTTGCTCGTAAATTTCCGTGCAGTGATTTGCAGTTAATTATTTCATTTTTCGAGGATACCGGGTGGGGAGTACTTTCTTTAGAAAAAGAGTTGAAAGATGGTTATATCTTCAATCTTACGAATGAACCAGACTTATTAAATATTGAGAAACGAAAATTCCGCCTTGAAGCTGGTTTTATTGCGGAGCAAATACAAATATTTAAAGGCTTTTTAACAGAATGTTATGATGAGAAAAAAGAAAAAAGCAATGTCATTCAATTCACTGTAAAATGGGATGTAAAAGAAAAAATCGAATAAAAAGTGGCAGATCCTTAGTTAATGAGGATCTGCCTTTTTTAATGGAGTAAATTATACGATTTCTTCTACTAGATTAAATTCATCGTGTAATGCATTTGCAGCACGAACCATATCATCTTGTGGGACAACTACAGAAACTTTGATTTCAGAAGTACTTACCATTTTTACCGGAATGTTTTCACTTCTTAATCGATCGAACATGCGTGCAGCCACACCAGGATTGGAAACCATCCCCGAGCCAACAATGGACACCTTTGCTAAACCAACTTCAAAATCAGCAAAACTAAATCCAAGTGATCGTTTACTTGACTCAAGTACTTTTACCGCTTCAGCAAATACTTCTTTCTCAATTGAGAAAGAAACAGTTGGGTTCACACCATCAATGACTGCCTGTACAATAATGTCAACGTTGATTTGGTTATCTGCTAAAGTTGTAAACAAATTCGCAAGTGATGCTTGTTCATAAGATTCATATCCTACTGTTAATCGAATAATATCCGTTTCATATGCAACACCACGAACAATTAAATTTCTCTCCATGTCTACCTCTCCCTTAATTACTGTACCTGGTATATTTTCTGTACTTGAGCAAACCACAAGTGACATATTATATTTTTTTGCTAATTCTACAGCACGTGGATGTATGATCTTTGAACCTAGTAATGATAATTCCAACAATTCATCATAAGATAATTGTTTAATTTGTTTGGCTGTTTTCACAATTTTTGGATCAGCAGTAAATACTCCAGTTGCATTTGTGTAAATATCAACTCGTTCGGCATCAATCGCAACTGCAACTGCAACGGCAGTAGTTTCCGGGCCACCTTCCCCAAGAAGAGTAATATTATTTACAGCATCTTTTCCTTGAGCACCTGCAATAATCGGAATGATGTCTTTACTTAAATAATTTTTTAAACATTCGTTTTCAATTCGGTCTATTAAAACATTTCGTTTCGTTGAGAACGTTTCAATTCCTGCTTGACAACCTGTTAGAGAAACTGCTTTATATCCACGTGCATTCATAGCGATCGCAAGTAAACTACTAGCAATTTGAGTATTAGTAGATCGAATGGAGTCTAACTCACGTTTAGTGGGTTGTTCTGATAAAGTGTAGGCATATTGTTTTACTTTCTCGTCTATTAAATTAATAAATGGCGCAACTATAACAACATCATATCCACTTTCTTTTTCTTGAATAATTTTATTTGTGATTTGTTCAATTCGATCAGATGATGCAAAGGTTTGTTCATCTAATTTAATCACAAGTTTAGTCATGTCCAATCCTCCTTCAAATCTAAATCTCGATAAAAAAGACAGCTTTCTCGGAAAACCCTTAAAAGCTGCCTCAAATTATACTAATTGAAAAAAGTAACTTATGAGATAGCTCTCCAAAATCTAGACAAACATTAGATTTTGACAGCGATACATCTCTTAAATGCACCACCAGCAAAAAATTGGAACAATCAATTAACTGCTTCGGCAGGTACCCCTTTCACTAACATTCATCAGAATTGTTCTCCTCATGCTAGATACTATTGGTAACTGCACCTCTATCTTTGCTGCGATATTCATAGTTTGTTTTACAATATCATACAATTAATCGGTTGACAATGTGTTGTCTTTATTAAAATGGTTGTAGATTGATTCAGCTAGCTTTGTAGGTATTTTTGCATTTTTTAATTCCTCAATTGAAGCTTCACGAATTTTCTTAACAGAACCAAATGACTTTAAAAGTTGCTGTTTTCGTTTTGGACCAATTCCTTCGATTTCATCAAGAACTGATTGAATCGCATTCGTTTGATGTTGTTGTCGTAGAAATGTTATCGCAAAACGGTGAACTTCATCTTGAATTCTTTGCAATAAATAGAACCCGTCACTTGTACGTTTCATATCGACTGGAACTGGCGGTTCTCCATACAGTAGTTGAGATGTATTATGTTTTTCATCTTTTGCAAGTCCTGCAATCGGTATAAATAAACCTAATTCATCTTCAATAACTTCACGGGCAACTTCCATTTGCCCTTTCCCACCATCAATAATGATTAAATCTGGTAATGGTAAGTTTTCTTTTAAAACTCGAGTATAGCGTCGTCGAATTACTTCTTGCATTGCGCCATAGTCATCATGGGCAGCTGTTTCTCGAAGTTTATACTTACGATATTCTTTTTTTGCTGGCTTTCCATCAATAAAGACAACCATAGCTGAAACAGCATCTGTTCCATGCATATGACTATTATCAAAAGCCTCTATTCTTAACGGTGCTGCAATATTCATCGCATTACCTAATTCCTCACATGCGCCAATTGTTCTTTCTTCCTGTCTTTCAATCAATTGGAATTTCTCACTTAAAGCAATTTTTGCATTTTTCATTGCTAAATCTACAAGTTCTTTTTTCGATCCACGTTTTGGAGTAATTACTTTTATTTCTAGTAATTTTTCTAAGATGGATTGCTCAATTGTTGAAGGAATAAAAACTTCCTTTGGTTTTATATGTTCTGGTATATCATAAAATCGACCAATAAATGTAAGGAATTCTTCTTCAGGGTCACGATAGATAGGAAATGTTGAAACATCTCGTTCAATTAGCTTTCCTTGGCGAACAAAAAAGACTTGTACACACATCCAACCTTTCTCTACCGCATAACCGAACACGTCCCGATTAGATAGATCCCCTGTTACCATTTTCTGCTTTTGCATAACGGTTTCAATATGTTGAATTTGATCACGGTATTCTTTTGC
This sequence comes from Ureibacillus sp. MALMAid1270, assembly GCF_049202975.1. NCBI lineage: Bacteria > Bacillati > Bacillota > Bacilli > Caryophanales > Caryophanaceae > Ureibacillus > Ureibacillus sp. MALMAid1270. The sequence goes on from NZ_JBMIRP010000061.1 coordinate 15,372, forward strand.
ACGTTCAAATTCCAATTTTTCAGCTGCTTCAATCATTTTCTTTTCAAGATTTTCTTTTACTTCTTCATACCCACCATGAAGAAATTTGGAGATTTCCTCTGTCATTTCGTCAAACACTTTTGTGTCGATTTCTTTCACGCAAGGAGCCAAACATTGACCAAGGTGATAATAAAGACAGACACGATCCGGCAAATTATTACACTTCCGATAAGGATATATTCGATCTAAAAGTTTTCTTGTTTCATTTGCAGCACCTGCATTTGGATATGGTCCAAAGTACTTTGCCTTATCTTTTTTTACTTTACGAGTGATGAGGACACGGGGATATTTTTCGTTTGTAATTTTTATGTAAGGATAGGTTTTATCGTCCTTTAACATCACATTATATTTCGGATCATGAAGTTTGATTAAATTCAATTCTAAAATTAATGCCTCTAAATCACTTGATGTGACGATATATTCAAAGTCTTCAATTTCGCTCACTAGACGTTGAGTTTTACCATCGTGGGAACCTGTGAAATAGGAACGGACACGATTTTTTAATATTTTTGCCTTTCCAACATATATGATGGTACCTTGTCGATCTTTCATTATGTAACAGCCAGGTTCATCAGGCAAAATGGCTAATTTATTTTGAATGTTTTCATTCATTCGTTATCACCTAAAAGAGTTTGTTTTACAATATTATAAGTTGTTTATCATATGAAATGCGAGGAAATATCATTTATTTTCTCTTTTGGACCAAATGGTTTTAAGAAAGTTCGTAAAAAACATAGAAAATAAAAAAACCGAGTACAAAGCACTCGGTTTAATTTGAACAAATTATTTATTGTTGTTGATGAATTCCAGTAAAGCTTCTTTTGGTTGGAAACCAACAGTTTTCGCAACTTGTTGACCATCTTTAAATAAAAGTAAAGTTGGAATAGACATTACTTGATATTCTGCAGCAGTTGCTTGGTTGTTATCAACATCTAATTTAGCGATTTTAACTTGATCACCAATTTCAGCATCGATTTCTTCTAATACAGGTGCGATCATTTTACATGGCCCACACCAAGTAGCCCAAAAGTCTACTAACACAACGCCGTTAGCGATTTCTTCGTTAAAGTTTTGATCTGTTACATGAACTATTGCCATTTTCATAACCTCCTTAAATCTAACATCTTAATGTAGTATAGCACGCGTAAAAAAAGAGGGGTAGTAAAGTGAACTGAAATAACATTAAAAAATTTACATTTAATTAACTTAAAATTAATTTCTTTTAACAACAAAATAGTAAAAGCCATACTACCTTGAGATAGTATGGCTTAAGTTAGATTTATTAAGATCCTACTTTTAATGCTTTAATCTCTTCGATCATTAGCGGAATGACTTCAAATAAGTCTCCTACAATTCCGTAATCTGCTACTTTAAAGATGTTTGCTTCTGGATCTTTGTTAATAGCAACAATGACTTTTGAATTTGACATCCCTGCTAAATGCTGAATTGCACCAGAAATACCAGCAGCAATATACAAATCTGGTGTTACAACTTTACCAGTTTGACCAATTTGTAATGAATAATCACAGTAGTCTGCGTCACAAGCACCGCGAGAAGCACCAACAGCTCCACCTAGCAAATTAGCTAATTCTTTTAGTGGCTCAAAACCTGCAGAAGACTTCACTCCACGTCCACCAGCAACTACTACTTTCGCTTCTGAAAGGTCTACACCTTCAGCTGTTTTACGAATAACTTCTTTAATAATCGTACGAAGGTTAGTAATTTCTACTGCTAAAGAAGTAACTGTTCCTGTGCGATTTACATCTTTTTCAAGAGGTGCGATATTGTTTGGACGAATCGTAATAAATACAATACCGTCTTTCACTTTTACTTTTTCAAACGCTTTTCCTGAATAGATTGGACGAATAAATAATGCACTGTCTCCTGTGCCCTCGATTTCAGTTACGTCCGAAATCAAGCCTGACTTTAAGCGAGATGAAATTTTTGGTGATAAATCTTTACCTAGAGAAGTATGGCCAAATACAATCGCTTCTGGTTTTTCTTGATCTACAACTTCAAGAATTGCTTGGCTATATCCATCTGAAGTATAAGATTTCAAATGTGGATGTTCCACCGTTATTACTCGATTAGCTCCATAAGCGATTAAATTTGGAGCTAAATTTGCTACGCTGTCACCTAATAGTAAACCGACAATTTCTCCACCGTCAGAGATTTGTTTTGCTGCAGCAATAGATTCATATGATACGTTACGAATAACCCCTTCACGAACTTCACCTAAAACTAATACTTTTTTAGACATGTGTATCCCTCCGTTTCCCTAAAATCCTCTAGATTACTTTCGCTTCTGAATGAAGTAGTTGAATTAATTCTTTCACTTGCTGATCAATATCCCCTGATAAAATGCGACCAGCATTCTTTTGTTGTGGTAAATATACCTCTACAGTTTCTACCTTTAATTCAAGATCATCTTCATCAATATTTAAATCATCAAGCTCTAATTCTTCAAGAGGCTTTTTCTTCGCTTTCATAATCCCCGGTAAAGAAGGATAACGTGGTTCGTTTAACCCTTGCTGTGCCGTTACTAATAATGGTAATTTTGTTTCGATTACTTCAGAATCACCTTCTACGTCACGTACTATTTTTACGTCTGTACCATCAATTTCCAAATCAGTAATTGTTGTAACATAGTTAATGCCTAATAAATCAGCAACACGCGGACCAATTTGACCTGTACCACCATCAATTGCAACATTACCTGCTAAAATTAGGTCAGCCTCTTTATCTTTCAAATATTCTGCTAGAATAAATGCAGTAGCTGACTGATCTAACTCTTCTACATCATCTTCTGTATTAATTAAAACTGCTTCATCTGCTCCCATTGCAAGTGCTGTACGAAGTCTTTTTTCAGCTTCCTCACCAGCAATCGTTACAACAGTTACTTTTCCGCCTTTTGCATCTCTTATTTGAATAGCCTCTTCAATTGCATACTCATCGTATGGGTTGATGATGAATTCAGCACCATCTTCTTGAATTTTACCACCCGAAATAACGATTTTTTCTTCTGTATCAAATGTTTGTTTAACTAATACGTAAATATTCATTTTCCATACCCCCTATTCAGAATTATTTACCTGTAAAATTAGGCTTACGTTTCTCAATGAATGCTTGAATTCCTTCTTTCGCATCCTCAGAAACAAACACAGTACCAAAACTTTTTGCTTCCGCTTTTACCCCTTCATAATAGGAAGCATCTTTACTGTACTGAAGCATTTGAATAGCTGCCTTTAATGCAATCGGACTCTTTTCAGCTATCTTTTTAGCAAGTGTCAAACTTTGCTCTAAAAGCTCTGAAGCTGGAAAGGCTTTGTTAGCTAGTCCATATTGAACAGCTTCTGAACCTGAAATTGGTTCACTTGTAAAGAGCATTTCAGCTGCTTTTGCAGTACCAACGTACTTTGGTAAACGTTGTGATCCTGCAAACCCTGGAATTAATCCTAGGCTAAGCTCAGGTAACCCGAGTTTTGCATCTTCGGCAACATAGCGAATGTGACATCCCATTGCTAATTCTAGTCCCCCACCTAATGCAGCGCCATGGATGGATGCAATAACAGGTTTTGGAAAAGATTCAAGTCTTTCAAAGACTTCTTGACCATTTGCTGCTAATTTTGAAAATTCTTCCCCGGATTCTACTTCAGTAAATTCTTTAATATCTGCTCCTGCTGAGAAGAATCTTCCTTCGCCATGAATGACGATAACTCTAACAGATTCATCATGCTCTAGTTGATCGAGCATTTCATTTACCTCAAGAATTAGTTGTCTTGATAATGCATTCGCTGGTGGTCGATTAATCGTAGCAATTGCTACTCTTTCTTCTACTTTCCAAGATAAAAATTCCATATCCTAAGCCCCCTTGCAAATTAGCCTTTCAGCCCATTTAATAATATTTTTTTTACTTTTGGTGCACTTTCTAACAAGTCATAACGGAATTCATTCATTACCCAAGTTGTAATATTTTCATCAATTGTGCCGAATACCATTTGACGGGCAACGCGAACATCCATCGTTGGGTCAAAATCACCTTTTGTCATACCTTCAATTAAAATTTCATCTAGTAATTTTAAGTATTCTTTCAGGATCATGTTTATTTTTAATCGGATATCTTTATTCGACTGTCTCAATTCTAATTGTGTAACAGTTGCCAGATGGTGATCATTTGCTAAAACTTGAAAATGGTTATCAATCATATTGGATAATTTTTCTACTGGTGTTTTACCTTTACGAATAATTTCCGTTAAATTCTCGACGAAAACGCCCATTTTTTCTTGGAAGACAGAGATTAATATATCTTCCTTATTTTTGAAATATAAATAGATAGTCCCATCCGCAACTCCTGCTTGCTTAGCGATTTTAGACACCTGTGCTTGATGGTATCCGTTTTGCGCAATGGCAATAACAGCTGCATCGACAATTTGTTTATATTTCGGTTTATCACGATTCATTGTTTTACACCACCATGAGAAAACTTGGCTGTTCGTCAATAGTGTTAACGAAAAGCAAAAAAAGCTGTAAAATAGAAAATTTCTGCAAAAAAATACGAAAACATAAAATGAATGACCATTCATTCATGTTTTCATATTATAATTGATTCAATTTTCTGTCAACACTTTATAGCTATTTTGCTTGTAATTGTTCCGCTTTCGCTTTTTCTTCATCTACAAGAGTACGACGTAATATTTTACCGACAGCAGTTTTCGGTAATTCCTTACGGAACTCATAGAATCGCGGTACCTTATAGGCAGCTAAATTTTGTCTGCAGTACTGATTTAATTCTTCTTCAGTTACTGTTTTTCCTTCTTTTAAAACAATATATGCTTTTACTGTTTCCCCACGATATGGGTCAGGAATTCCAGCAACAACACATTCTTGAATAGCCTCGTGTTCATATAACACTTCTTCTACTTCTCTCGGATAAATATTGAACCCGCCAGCAATAATCATATCTTTCTTGCGATCTACAACATAGAAGTAGCCTTCTTCATCCATATACCCTAAATCACCTGTTAAAAACCATCCATCACAAAATGTCATAGCAGTATCTTCAGGTCTATTCCAATATCCTTTCATCACCTGTGGACCTTTAATGGCAATCTCACCTATTTCACCAGGAGGCAAGATCGTTCCGTCAGAGGATTGTAGAATAACAGCATCTGTATCTGGCCATGGAACACCAATTGACCCTTTCACTCGTTTACCCCAAATGAAGTTTGCATGGGTTACTGGTGAAGTTTCCGTCAATCCATAACCTTCTACAAGTTTCCCTCCCGTTACTTCTTCAAACTTATCTTGAACTTCAACAGGTAATGGAGCAGATCCACTTATACATGCTTTGATAGAAGATAAATTATATTTACTCAAGTTAGGATGATTTAATAATCCTATATACATCGTTGGTGCACCAGGGAAAAGCGTAGGCTTTTGTTTATCGATTGCTTTTAATGCAGTTTCAACATCAAATTTTGGTATTAAAACCATTTTATTATTTTTCATTACAGTTAATAACAGTACTGTAGTCATCCCATATACATGGAAAAATGGTAGCATTCCAAGGACAACTTCTTCACCTTCAACACATTTGTACAGCCATGCATCAGCCATTTTTGTGTTAGCTATTAAATTTCTATGCGTTAGCATAACCCCTTTTGGAAAACCTGTAGTTCCTCCAGTATACTGAAGAAGAGCTAATTCTTCTGAAAGGTTGTTTTGTTCAAGTTGTTTTGCTTCACTAGTACGGATAATCTCTGTAAATAGATGAGTCATCCCCTTATGCTCAACCTTTACACTAAATCCGTATTGTTTTTTCTGAATAAATGGATAAACTAAATTCTTTGGAAACGGTAAATAATCTTTAATACCCGTAATGATAACGTTTTCAATTTTCGTTTCTTTAAGTACCTTTGTGACCCTTGGATATAAAATATCCATTGCTAGAATCACTTTTGCCCCAGAATCCGCCATTTGATACTGTAACTCTCTTTCAGTATATAGCGGATTTGTTTGAACGACGATCCCACCAGCATACAAAATACCAAAATAAGCAATTACCGCTTGTGGACAGTTTGGAAGCATAATTGCTACTCTGTCCCCTTTTTCCACCCCAAGACCCCTTAAATAATTAGCAAATTTGAGCGATGATTCATAAAGCTCTTTGTAATTAAGTTCTTTCCCCATAAAGTGGATTACAATTTTGCCTGGGTTTTTCTCGTATGCTCTAGTCAGTAAGTTTTGAATAGGCATTTCTTCATACGTAAGTGAAGTTGGTATTTCTTCTGGATATTGGGAAAGCCAAACCTTCTCCAACATGAACATCTCCCCTTTGTTCAGAAAATTCGATTTTCTGAATTTATTATAATTGAAAAAGATTTGTATATCAACTATGTTTTTACTAAAATTTCAATAATTAGCTAGAAAGTGTATATTTTTTCTGTTTTTATTGCAGTATTTAGTAATAGAACATTATTATTTTCATAAAATTAGCTATGTTCATTTTGTTTTTCCGAAATAATATAAACTTAGAATTTTAGTAAATAAAAAAGTTAGTAAATAGTTCATTGAACTATTTACTAACTTCAATTTGTCAAAAATTGTTTTAAATTGAATACTATGCAGTGAACATATAGTATACTCCAACTAAAACAAATAATATACAAACGATAATAAGAACTTTTGCTAATTTTTCCATAAAAACGCTCCTAAATAATACTTGCCCCTATGACGAAGGATAACCCTAAAGAAATCGTAAACGATATAAGCCCTACTGATCGATTATCCTTAGCTATTTCTTCATCGACATGAATATGTGGCGTTAAAAATTCAAATAAGACATAGGCAAAGATGAGTAATAAAAAACCGAATAATCCCCATCCAAGCATTTCCAATAGGGATGTATGACGTTCAATAGAATACCTAAAAATATTACATACACCTAGTATTTTACCACCAGTAGCTAGAGCAACTGCAACGTTCCCTTTTCTGATTTCTTCCCAGTTTTTATATTTTGTCACCAATTCAAATAGTATCATTGAGACTATTAAACAGAGAATTACTACACTGAAATATCCCGCTGTTTCTACTACTGGATGATCCCAAAAGCTTGAATTTTGCATTTTTGTCATCCCCTTTTCAGTTTTCGTTCGCTCATCAATCCCTACAATACGCACAGAATTTATTTCAATTCAACGACAGTTACACCGAATCCACCTTCACCAGCTTCTCCGTAACGGAACGACTTAACTCTTTTATGTCCTTTTAGATATGCTTGGATTCCTTGACGTAATGCGCCTGTCCCTTTTCCGTGAATAATGGAAACACGATGGTAATTCGCTAACAATGCATCGTCGATATATTTCTCCGTTTTGTAAATCGCATCTTCATATCGTTCACCACGTAAATCTAGTTCAAGTTTGACATGCGTATTTCGATTTTTTACATTTGCCATTGAAACAGGTTGCTTTTGTTTTTCAGGTTTTACATATTCAAGATCGGATTCATCAAGTTTCATTTTCAAAATTCCGATTTGAACAATCCATTCATGGTCGCCAACTTTTTCGATTAATGTTCCTTTTTGACCGTAACTAATGACTTTTACTTCATCACCGACAGATAAGTTTTCTGCTCTTTCACGAAGTTGAGCTTGTTTTTTCAGTACTGGATTTTCAGTTGGAGAGACACTTTCAAGGCGTTTTTTCGCTTCAATCAATTCATGTTCTTTAACTAAATGGCTAGCATTTTCACGCATTTTCCGTAGTTCTGCGATGACTTTTTCAGCCTCTTCTTTTGCCTCATCAACAATTTTACGAGCTTTTTCTTTTGCTTTTTTCTCTAATCTATCTTTTTTCTCGTCATATGCTCTTATTTTCTCTTCAAGTTCTTTGTGTAAATTTTGAGCTTCTTCTAGTAATTTATGTGCTTCCTCAGCTTCTCTTTCCGACCTACGTCTAGATTCTTCAAGGGAAGCAATCATAGATTCAACTTCATGACGATCTGATCCTGTAAACGATTTTGCTTGGTTAATAATTGATTCTTTTAAACCAAGTCTTTTGGAAATTTCAAAAGCATTTGAACGTCCAGGTACACCAATTAATAATCGATAAGTAGGACTTAATGTTTCAACATCAAATTCTACGCTTGCATTTACTACACCTGGTCGATTATAACCGTATGCTTTTAACTCTGGATAGTGTGTTGTGGCCATAACTCGTGCTCCACGACCGACTACTTCATCTAAGATAGATATTGCAAGTGCTGCACCTTCTTGTGGGTCAGTACCCGCACCAAGCTCATCAAATAAAACAAGTGAATTCTCGTCAAATTTCCCTAAAATATCAACAATATTCACCATATGGGAAGAAAACGTCGAAAGGGATTGTTCAATCGATTGTTCATCGCCAATATCAGCAAAAAGCTGATCAAAAACAGCAAGTTCTGACCCATCCAAAGCAGGAATTGGTAAACCTGCTTGAGCCATTAGTGTACAAAGACCGACAGTTTTTAAAGTTACTGTTTTACCACCAGTGTTAGGACCTGTAATGACAATTGCTGTTACATCACGACCAAATTCAATTGTATTTGGTACAGCTACATCTCTCGGAATTAAAGGATGTCTTGCACGTATTAAACGAATGTATCCTTCTTTGTTCATTTTCGGTTTTGTACATTTATTGACTTGACCGTATTTAGCCTTTGCTAAAATAACGTCTATTTCACCTAATAAATGAACAAGTACAAATAATTCGTGGCTAACTTCTTGAACTTTTAAAGATAGCTCTAATAAGATTTTTTCAATTTCAACTTGCTCTTTTACTTTTAAACGTTGAATTTCATTATTAAGTTGAACAATTGCTTCTGGTTCGATAAATAATGTTTGACCAGATGATGATTGATCGTGAACTATCCCACCGTAATGTCCGCGATATTCTTGTTTTACAGGGATTACAAAACGATCGTTTCGGATTGTCACAATGGAGTCAGACAGCATTTTTGCAGCATTAGCACCACGTGTTAAACTTTCTAATTTCGATCTAACTTTTGCTTCTTCTGACCTTAATGATTGCCTGATAGAACGTAAAGTTGAACTTGCAGAATCCATCACACTTCCATTATCATCAATACAATCATTGATTTCATGTTGCAGTGCAGTTAAGATTGGCATTTGTTCTTTCCTCTCAACAAAATGAGGGATGTTTATTTCATTTTCTTCTTGTAAATCCTCGATAAAATTGCGAAGAATACGACTAGCTCTAATTGTACTAGCAATTTCCATTAGTTCATTGCTACTTAACATCCCACCGATTTGAGCACGTTTTGCATGTGGGCGAACGTCAAAAATCCCCCCCATAGGAACGTTTCCTTTTACTCGTAAGATGGATAACCCTTCGTCCATTTCTTCTAGAAGTTCTACTACTTTTTCATAATCTGTTTCAGGTATAAGCTGCTCAATTTGGGCTTTTCCAATAGAAGAAGTACAAAGATTGGCAACTTGTTCTCTAATTTTAATGTATTCTAGTGTTTTCAATGCTCGTTGTGCGATCATTTACGAACACTCTCCAATCTAATTCGAATTCGACATAAATTATTTACTTGTTTTTAGTTAAAAAAGTTTCAAAATTTTTTCTTGACCATGTATTGACCACTAATTCTTTTTTCAACCATGCTTTTTGGGCATACATTGTCCCAATTTTCATATACCGTAACTGATCAATTGCATGGGCGTCTGTGTTAATAGCAATTGGAACATTATGTTCCATTGCCATAATTAAATGTTCTACACATAAATCGAGTCGATATGGACTTGCATTTAATTCTAAAATTTTCCCATATTCTGCTGCCCATTTAATTAATTGTGGAATATCAGGGTTATACCCTTCTCGTTCACCAATAATACGCCCAGTTGGATGCGCTATCATATGAACATATGGATTTTTCACCGCTGTATAAAGGCGTTCCATAATTTTATCTTGGGATTGCGAAAAACTCGAATGAATCGAAGCTATAACGAAATCTAAACTTTTTAATACATCGTCGTCGAAGTCTAGAGATCCATTCGGTAAAATATCCATTTCTGTTCCTGCAAATAATCGAAATTCTGGGTGATCATCATTAAATGCATAAATTTCTTGTCTTTGTCTTAAAAGACGTTCAGGCGTTAAACCATTTGCCACTTTTAAGTATTGAGAATGATCAGTAATAACACCATGCGTATAACCACGTGCAATTAACGCTTCTCCCATTTCGCAAATGGAGTGTGCACCATCTGACCATGTCGTATGCATATGCAAATCCGATACTATATCATCTAATGTTACTATTTGTGATATTTCATCTAAACGCTCTAACTCTTGTCCACTTTCGCGTAATGTTGGAGGAATATATGGTAAATCAAAATGAGCATAAAAAGCTTCTTCTGATTGGAATGTTTTTATAGTACCATCAGGTTGTTCTACACCATATTCACTAATTTTTTTATCTTGTTGTTTTGCTAATTGGCGCATTCTCACATTATGATCTTTTGAACCTGTAAAGTGATTAAGGGTAGACGCAAATTCTTGTTGAGTTACAAGACGAAAATCGACATTTATAGCATCATCAATATCAAGAATAACGGATACTTTTGTATCACCATCAGCTACAATTTCTTTTACCGCAAGTTGCTTTAATATTTTTTCTTTTACAACTTCTCGCTCATCTGTTGAAATGACAAAGTCCAAATCTTTACTCATTTCATTTACTCGACGAAAACTACCAGCAACTGAAAATTGTTTTACCTCTACTATAGAGCCTAGTAAATCATTAATATCATTAACAATAGACTCAAGCTGCCAAATAGGATGTTTTTCACTACGTTCACCAAAGTGCTCAAGTTCCTTTAAAATTTTCTCTTCAGTTTTTGCTCCGAATCCAGCTAATTTTTGTACTTCTTTATTTTCACAAGCTGTACGCAAACTTTCGACACTATCAATCCCAAGTTCTTGATACAATTTCGCTAATTTTTTTCCACCAAGACCTGGAAGCTTCATTAACGGTATTAACCCTTTAGGTGTATTCTCTTCTAATTCTTTAAGTACTAATGACTCTCCTGTTTCCATCAATTCATGAATAACAGAGGCAGTTCCCTTACCAATTCCTTTAATTTTCGTAAAATCATCTATTTCACTTAAACTTCTTTGGTCGCCTTCTAAAGCAGCGGCTGCTTTACGGAATGCAGAGACTTTAAATGGATTTTCGCCTTGAAGTTCAAGATAAAGAGCAATTTTTTCTAATGTATTAATAATGATTTTTTTATTCATAAGTGAACCTCCTTGATGGGGCTTGTTATTAGTTTAAACAATAATCTTAAAAAAACTTCTCCCATAGTTGAGAGAAGCGTTTTATGTTCATTTACTTGTATAAGCATACCACCAATTTTGGAACATACTTGAAATGAGAGGTGTATGTTCTAGCATTAACCCAGTAATGAAAGATCCCCCTAGAAGATTTTGAATTGAACCAATCGGTAATAATGCCAGTACGTATAGCACAATAAAAGCAATTAAATAAAATTCGATAAAGCATAATGCTGCTCCGAGTAATCGATTCACAGACTTTAACACTGGTAAATAAGTTAAAAAATCAAAAATGGAAGCAATTACTTGTAAGATGACTTTGGAAATGAAGAAAATAATCGCAAATGCAATAATTCGATAAAACGTTTGATCTACATCAAGTGCTTCAAGCATTAACGTTTTTGATGTATCTTCACTGATTCCTGGGTAAGGGATCCATAGTACAAAGTTATCTGCCAATGGTCGATAAAAAATATAAGCAACTAATAAAGAAATAAAGTAACTTGCAAGATGGATTACTTGAACAACAAATCCACGTTTTATTCCGACCATTAAACTAGCAATAAATATAATAATTAATAGTAAATCTAGCATACCATTCAATCCTTTAGTTTTCTTAATTCGTCTTCGAGCCTCTCAACTTCTACCTTCAGCTTTAGCAATTCGTTTACTGTGTTGACAGCAGTTAGGACCGCAAGTTTCCCACTATCCAAAGAAGGATTAAGAACACTAATTTCACGCATTTTATCATCAACGATTGAAGCTACTAATCGCATATGACCGGTAGATTCGGTCCCTACCATTTTATAAGTATGACCATATATTTCCACTGATATTCGATTTTTTTCTTGTTCAGCCAAAAGAGATACCTCCCACAAATCGTAAGCAACTAGCAAGTAAAAGTACTAAGCTATGATGATGAATTTGAGATACTATGACGGGTGCTAAGCTTAACATGATCCTTCACTAATATAGACTCTATTTCAATTCTATTAGATTATTCTAGCAAAATTAATAATATATATCATAACATCTTTGGAATGCATAGTACAACTACATATAGGTTACAAAACCAATACTATCCACACTTTGAGCTTATTCTAAATGTGACACAACCGATATTAATAAATAAATGAATAAATATGCATATCAAATTTTCTTCACTTATTGAAATTTTCTTAAGAAAATCTTGCTACAAATTTGAATTAATACTCTATAAAAAACCTTCATGAGTTTTTTACACCCAACCCAAGCATGAAAATAAGTACCTTCGGTTCATAATGGTAATGACACAAACAGATGTAAGACGTGGTCTTTTTTGGTGGCTTTGACCCTGTATAAAAAACTGTTTGAGTGAATTTGGTGTTCAACCCTTTGTTAGCTCCACTTGATAGTAGGATGACTACGTACAGAAAAATGCTTATCTTCAAATTCACTCACTGTTTGTGATCATTTTAAATTGGAGTGATTTAATGGAAGTATTTATTGAGAAGTGTGCAGGTTTAGATGTACATTCTGAAACGATTGTAGCTTGTGTTATTAAAGGAACTCGTGAGGACGAATTGTATACGGAGACTGAAACATTTCCAACACTCACAAAAGATTTGTTTCGATTATTAAAATGGTTAGAGACTCATGAGGTTACACACATTGCAATGGAAAGTACGGGCGTGTATTGGAAACCTGTTTTTAATATCTTAGAAGATTTCTTTGACATTACATTAGCGAATGCTCAACGAATTAAAAATGTACCTGGAAGAAAAACAGATGTTTCAGATGCAGAATGGATTGCGAAGTTGCTACGACATGGTTTAATTGAGAAAAGCTTTGTACCACCTGTAAACATTCGTGAACTTAGGGATTTAACAAGACTTCGTAAGAAGTGGATTGGTCATTTAACTTCCGAAAAAAATCGAATTCAAAAGGTATTAGAAAGTTCAAATGTAAAACTAAGTACTGTTATTTCTGATGTATTTGGCGTTTCGGGACGGAGACTATTGAATCGATTAATCGAACAAGGTTATGTTGATGAAGATGATGTAGAAAAAGACATTCATGGGAAGTTGGCTCCGAAAAAGCAAAGGATTACCGATTCATTATTTGGCACAATTAATGAGCATCAAATCTTTCTCATTCGTCAATCCTGGCAACACATTCAATATTTAGAAACCTTGATTTCAGAAATCGATGAACGTGTAGATCAATTACTACAAAATTATCAAGAAGAACTACAATTGTTAATCACAATACCGGGAATAAGTAAAGATACTGCCGCAGTAATTATTGCAGAAATCGGAGTAGACATGGGACAGTTCCCGACATCTCAACATCTTGCATCATGGGCAGGCGTTTCACCGGGTAATCACGAAAGTGCTGGTAAAAGAAAGAGTACACGTACAGTGAAAGGAAATCCTCATATTAAATCAGCTATGTGTGAAGCAGCGTGGGCTGTTTCAAGAAGTCGAAACCGATGGCTAGCAAACAAATATTGGTCACTCGCTGCACGAAGAGGAAGAACAAAAACGCTAACGCGTCTTTATGCACGACCCAAGCGTAATTATTCGCTTGGGTCCTTTTTCGCTTCAAACATTTCACCGTTACAATACGGGCACTCCAACGTTACTGGCTCTCCCGGTCTTTTATCTACCATGAA
>NZ_JBMIRP010000062.1:0-8550 GCF_049202975.1 Ureibacillus sp. MALMAid1270
CTAACGGATGAAGCAGCGTTAGATGCGTTGATGCCTTGGTCAGAAGCAATTCCGACCAACTGTCACGTACCTAAACGAACTACATAGATAGCATAACAATAGCGCCCCCTGAAAACCAGGTGGGCGCTATTTGACGCTTACTTTTATTTCTTCGAAATATCTATTATTTATTGTTTTAGCATATCTTAAAACATATAATATTCCTGGGAGACCGTAATAAAGTGATAATGGAGTGTCAACGTTTATCTCTTCAAACGCTTTAATTAAATAGTGATGGGAAAATTCATCCCATTTCCCCCCTTTATCCCCTTTACTCTCAATAAACAATGCCAACAAAGCTAACCCAGCATAACCATTTTCTAATGAGCCTTTAAAATTTATTTCCCTTTTTTCACTATCCCTATTTTTTAATGCGATATTATCAACAACTTCTTTAAATAAAGCAGAAGAAAGTTTATGCAATTTTAATTTCGAATGATTGTGTATAATTTTTTTTTCCAAAAAAATCCCTCAATATGAATAGTATAGACAAAGAAATTAGACTTTGTTCTCTTTAATTCAACTATAAATGTTCCATGAATTTTCTACCATTATTCAAATTTCAGAATTTTTTGTAAGTTAAAACCATCAATTCTGGAGTAATTTGCTCAAATAATTTAAATTTACCATTAATTGTTCCTGTTTATGTTTAACTAGACCTTTTTATTTCTACTCCGTTTAACAATTAAAAATAATAAAAAAAGTACAATCCATGATGAAATCGGATTGTACTTAAAGAGACTTTTCATTTATAGTACCTAAAGTCGCACTGTATTTTAGAGTAATGTCGGTGCTAAGTGGTTTAATATATGCCGTAATACAGAGTCTGAATTAAATTTAGCTCAACTAGTTCCAATGGATCTTCAAATTTAATTCTTTGGCCAACGTGGCTAGTTGTACAGAACTATTTGCGACAACCTCCATAGACAGAAGTATAATGAAACTAGCAATCTAAGTATTGATAACCCACATTATCAATACCTAGATAAAGAAAGAAACAAATACATTTGGAACTGAAGATTGAAGCCAAAAGCACTTGGCCATTTTAAATGTAAATAACAAACGGGGATCTATAGCAACTATGAGACTCAACCTTCTAGTTAATGTAAAAAAATCAACTTTAAATAATCAACCCCATCTGGTATCACTTCATACCCATATGTATATACTATGTATATACTTTTAAAATTAAGGGTGATATAATGAATTCCAAGGAACATTTAGAAACTAAAACAAACCAACGTAAAGGGGTTGACTATATGTCTACAGTTATTGCTCAAAAATGGGGAAACAGTTTGGGTATTCGTATTCCAAAAGAGGCTGCTGATAGAATAGGTATCGACCAAGGTTCCGAAATGGAATTAAATGTGATGGGAAGCGATCGAATCATCACATTAAAACCAAAAAGAACAAGGAAGAAATACACATTAGAGGAACTATTATCACAAATTACTCCTGAAAATCAACACAAAGAAATTGATTTTGGAATTGAGGGACGTGAATTAATTTAATGTCAGTAGTCGTACCAGAGAGAGGCGATTTAGTTGTTTTAAATTTCAATCCACAAGCTGGTCATGAACAAGCTGGGAGAAGAAATGGTATTGTTTTGTCGCCCAAAGAATTTAATGAAGCAACAGGATTTGTAGCTGTTTGCCCAATTACCAACCAAAAGAAGAATTACCCCTTTGAAGTAGAATTACCACAAGAGGGAATATCACTTGATGACGGTGGTTACCCAATTACAGGGGTTGTATTAACCGATCAGGTTAAATCATTGGATTGGAAAGCACGAAACCTAAAAGTGTTGAAGAAGTATAATCCGGAAGATGCACAAATTGAAGAAATAGATGCAATTATTGATGATTGCCTAGCGAAAATAGAAACTTACCTGACATAACCCTTTCTTAAAAAGAAAAGGTTATGTCTTTGTTTCGGTATCTTGTGACATTTTTCATGTGGTTAAATAAGTTAGTGAAAAAAGAGTATGAATTTGGAATAAAAATACTCAACTAATATTTACAAGTTAAAATCAATTAAAAGTTCTAGTGTTTCGTCTATTTCATCAATAAATTTGAGAAGAGCTATAACATGATTGCAAATTAATTTACTTTCAATCTTATTTAAAATCTCATTATCATGTGCATAGCTTTCTTCATTTCTGACATTATTGAAGTTATTCAATATATTTGTATTTGCCTTTAAAATTTGTAATGTCATATTTGATTGAATAACTCCTGTTTCCTCAGCAAACTTTCGATATTTCGATAGCAATGTATGTAATGAATCTTCTTTCTTATAGTCCAATTTATATTTCTTACATAACTCTCTAAAGAATCGGATACTAAACGTATGCAACCTATCTAATGCCAACTCTGGTTGATTATCTTGTAGCTTACTCTTAATTTCATCCGATAACACTTGGATGGCTTCAGAACTTACTGCGTTCATATTTGCAAGAACATCCAAATCTTCAAGCGTTTCAAACTCTCTCGATAAATCAGGTATGAATATAATTCCTTTAATATCAAAACCTGTATTACCAGGAATTAGCCTTTCGCATATTTCTTCAACTTTACTTTCAGCAGATGAATCTAATTTATCCAAGATAGCTGGGTTTACTGAAATCTTAATTTTGATCCCTTTAGCATTCCATCTACCCATCCTATCAACATAATATGATGTGCCTAAATCATCAATAAAAAGAGTGGCCTTCTGTAAAAATCCATACAACGTTAATTCGTTCTCTCTTTTAAGTTCTCCTAATATGCCAGTAAGTAATTTAGCTTCTGAAAATGGTAATTCATATGTAAAATCGGACACTGTTTATCCCCTTCACTTTCCTCATATTTAAAGAAATTCCTTTAATGGACAAAATACTACCTATCCAAACAACACAATATAATGTGTCTTATTTATTATTAAATGTCCATATATTGATTTTTCTATATTTATAAGTTAATATGAAACATATATTCGCTAATTGTATTTTATACCATTATTTCGTTAATTTGTTATACCATCAATCTAGTATTCTCTTTAAAATTTTAAACTATGGAGGACTATTATTTGAATAAATCAAGGCGAAAGCAAATACTTGTAACTAAGGAACTTTCAACTAAACCCGGACCACTTGTACAAAAGAGAATTTTGAAAAATAGTATAAGTAATGATTTTGAAAATGCTCGTACAGAATGGGAATTAGTTGATCATATTCCTTCTGATTCTAAAGACTTTGTTGAAAATTGCCAGTTATGCAATCATAAGAACTACAAAGAAAACTGGTTAATTCGTAATCAACAAACTAACACTTCCTTAAAAGTTGGATCAGATTGTATTACTAGATTTATTCAATTTGCTGGCACGGCTTCACAAGCTGACAGTAACCTTTATTTTAATCAACGAAAAAAAGAAATACTCATAGAAGAAAGTATAAAACTCCTTTTTAGAGAAGTGATACAATCTACTTTACCACTGGCTAGACAAGCCAATAAATTAAAAAAGTCACTTTCTGATCTACTTGAAGTAAAAGGTAAGAAAAATTTACTTAATTCTAATGAAGGACAAAAAGAAATATTGCTTAATATTTTAAAAATCTCTAATTTAACAACAAAAGATTTTAATAACTTTGCAGACTTACTAAAAAACGAACTTCCTGTACAAAGAGAGACGAAGCATTATCGTCAATTTAAATACATTGAAGGTTCTACTCTTAATAAGAAAAGATCCAAAGTTACTAATAATACTCTAAGTCGTTCCCAATCATTTAACAATCCAGAACGTAAGTATAACTAAAACAAAATTTCAATCCTTAAATTCAGTACGATGGTTCTGGTTTCCATCGTACTGGAATTTTTTTGAGTTGCACATCTATGTTAGATTCGATTGCGTCAGCAAGCGATCAGAGCTTGTTGTCTCAGTTGAATTTACAACATAGATGTATAAATTTTTACTGTATTCAATAAATAGATTAGGCTTATTAGATATGTGAATAGTAGTTAATTAAATCAAGGGTCCTGGTACGGTAGATAGAAAAATAACTGTTATATAAAAAACAATCACAAAAGTAGAAATTTCTACTTTTGTTATTTCTACTTATAAAACATATACACTTTAACTAAGTAGATACTTTGCCATATCCCTAAAAACATTGATATATTCTGGTATTACATATACATCAGGATCTCCGTGGAATACTATATTACATATCTTCTGATAAATAACACCAGTTTTTTGAAATTCATTGAGCATATTGATATTTATTGGTGAGGGACTATTAATTATAAATTAATCATGTCCCTTATATAAAACCAACTTATTATATAATCACTCTTTGATTTCACTCCAAAATCCTATTTAAAACATTGCTTCCCTATAAAAAAATGAAGAGCAATATTTCAGCTCTCCATCATATAATCTTTTCACTATTATATTTTCCCAAAATTTCCTTCCAATTTACAGGAAAGCCAATATGGGAAAAATCAATATGTTCCTCATATTCAGATATAAGGGCATCCAAATCCATTATGAATCTACTACCTTCTCTTTTTGTTAATAACCGCACCATTATATAAATAGCACCGTAAATATGTTTATTATTAAAATACTTAGAGTCCTCTTTGAATAGACGTGGTTTGAATGTTAGATGCTTATTATATATTCGGCCATAATGAGCACATACATTTCTGACATTGGATAGAGTTTGTAGCCAACTCTCCAAATATATATACGGCACATCATAGTAAGTTTTTGCTATGTTCCGTTTTAAATCTAATTTTAAATTTCGGTAAAATTTAGATATAAATCCAAATGATGCTACTTCAATTGCTGCCCAAATTGGAAAGACACCTTCGTATTTTTCGAAATGATGTTTTACAAACAACTCACTTTTACGGCTTTTATCAATTAATAAGTCAAGCTCATTTAAAGAGGCCTGATGAAATGTTGCATCAAGAAAATGATCTTTATCCCTGTATCCAATTGGGCCTAATTCATGTGCGGTTTCATAGGAAATATGCGTTCTGACTGCAATTTCAATTGTTTCTAATACTCCTAAGAGTAATAATCGCAGCCTCCTGTCAAAATCATATAGGGATAGTAATTTGTTAAATGAAGCCCCATTTCTATATTCATCTTTATTGTAAGGATTCTTCAGAGTAAGCCCATAAGCAGTTAAACGATAATAATTGATTCTTTGTAAGGTTTTTTCAGCAAATTCTGAATCTTCAACATGTAGCTTTCTACCTTTAAACAATTCTACTTGTTCTTTGAATGTAGTGGGAGGTTTAATTTTAGATTCATCTTTATCCAGAGTCAATTTACATTATCTCCTTATAAAAAAAATGACCCACCTTGGTCCGCATTGTTAAGAGGCGTGGTGAGTTCTGTTAATATTATAGTATTTCATTTATTCATAAATGTCAATGAATCACAGAACCTTTATACTAAAGAAATAAAGTGTCATAATACTGAATGTAAACTAACCTAAGCAATTTTACAAAAATTTCACCTCTTAAATTCCAGTACGATGGTGCAGGTTTCCATCGTGCTGGAATTTTTTAGAGTTGCACATCTATGTTAAATTCGATTGCGACAGCAAGCGATCAAAGCTTGGTGTCGCAGTTGAATTTACAACATAGATGTATAAATTTTTGTCAAATTGCGCTTAATTACAAAGGGGCATGATGGAAAGAAGTTCACGTGATGACTCGTCATGACGTGAACTTTTCCATGATGCCCCGATATTATTCAGAAATGAATACCAGATACGATAGCCTTTATAAGCAAGCTTCATTTCCACCCTTATATAATGCTAGAAAACCTAATCAGAATCACACTCATTTAGAAAACGAGAGGGGCGTGATGAAATAGCAATTCGTTATAGCACCTACAACTGATATATCTGCTATAACGAGTTGCGATTTCTTGTAGTTCGTCATAGCAGCTACATCATCGAATTCACAACTATGACGAGCTACAAGAAAATTTCATGACGCCCCGGATTCTGTTAGAATAACAGGACGTAAGAATAACTTTCTCCTTTTTGCTCAAGATAATTTCATTTTCTCCCCATTACAAATGACCTAAGATGCACCACCTGCCCCCGAGAATGGTTCTATCACTTACTCTCTTTGTTCTTCTTGATATCTAGTGTGTTTATCATGATTACTACTACAAATATCAACGTCAAACTCTCAATTACATTCCCCTTAACATATTGCTTAAGTATCAAACTTTATTAAGTCTACTAATTGAACTCTTCCGAATTAGTAATTTATATTCAGCAATCGGTTCAATCATATTTACTCTATTCACACAAACGAATTAATTGTGTATTGCAAAATAAAAGTGCAGAGTATTGCAAGCTGATTTGTCGTTGCGACTTTACATGGAGTGGTGGGCATGATAGCCTTTCGTGGCAAAGCCAGCCCTTGATCTTGCTGGCTTCTTGGCTTGAGACTCATGCCCGCAGAGGCTCCATGTCAAGTTGCAACATTGTGTAGTTGCAATTGCAATACTATGTATTCTTTTTTTGCAAAATACAATCAATCAACATACATAATTAAAAAAAGAACTTCAACCTAATTCACATTGGGTTGAAGTTCTTTTTTTGTGAATGAAAAATATTTTAAAGGTTGTGAAATCTTATTGAATTTTCCCTTTATATATTGTTAGCTAACAAAAATAAAAATTATGGAGGTTATTTTTATGGCAGGAGAAACACAAACACTTACTTTAAACGACCATGAATTCCAACAATTAGTTAATATCCAACGAAAGGTGAAAGAACATTTTGAGAATAATGCTTCCGACGCACACACAATTGAAATGTCTTTGGCAGCCTTTAGTTCTAGTCTTTTAGGTCTTGCGTTATGGAAATTTACGCCGTATTCTGTTGCACTTTCAATTATTAGTCTTCTAGCTGGTGCAAGTTCAACTATTATAGATGGATATGTCCAAACATGTAAGAACGGCGAATTAGCTTTACTAACAGCTAAAAATACAATGAACAACTTACGCGGAGTAAGTGCCCGTGTTACAATTACGTATAAAAAATTAAATGGCTGGGAAGACCTTTACTCTGTTGACAAAGTTACGACTCACTATGTGACATTAGCAGATGGTAGAATAGTCTATTAAACCGAAGTGTCTATTTCCTAATTAGAGGAGCGTTATTATAAAATAAAAACAAAGACTATGGTTAAACTAGCACAATCATGTTTATCCATAGTTTTTTAATATAAGATTATACCTCGACGTTTTTATTCAGTAACTGCTTTCTCTAAAATACTAAAAAAACCTTTATCATCTTCAAATAAATATCCTTCGTGCGATCCTACATTATCAGCAACTGCTATCTGTT
The DNA here is from genome assembly GCF_049202975.1 of Ureibacillus sp. MALMAid1270. Taxonomy (NCBI): domain Bacteria; kingdom Bacillati; phylum Bacillota; class Bacilli; order Caryophanales; family Caryophanaceae; genus Ureibacillus; species Ureibacillus sp. MALMAid1270. The sequence goes on from NZ_JBMIRP010000062.1 coordinate 7,400, forward strand.
TTTTATTCAAATCTAGATACATTACATAACCTCTGTTCAAAGTGATTCTCAACCAATAATTATTAGAGGCGATTCCTCTTGAATTATCGTCTTTTTTAAATTTCGATTTTTCAAAAGCCTTTATCAATTCTTGCTGAGTTTTATCGGTCAACTTAATCGGAACAAAATTTAATTCTGCATCAATCTTTTTAAATTCAACAGATGATTCTTTTACGCTAAAATCAACATCCTCTAAAACATCCGCCGCAGTATAAAACTTCTCTGAATTAAAATAAAAACCTATTCCCAGTATAATAACTACAATAATACCAGAAATAATTAGTAAAATAGTTTTATTATTCTTCATGTTCAACCCCCAACAAGTAGTTTGAATTCTACTTACACTTATGTTACCACATTAATCCAAGTCGTAATAATTATGTAATTTAATTTGTTTTATCTATGTTAATGTTTAATTTTTCTTTTAAGTTTGTGAAATCTGATTATATATAGAATATCGGCTAAAAAAAACAACTAAAAAAACTTTAACCTTACTAGGTTGAAGTTCTTTTTATGTGCGCCCGGCATGGGCTATAACTTGGTGGTGAAAGTCCACTACAGGCTTGGCAGTAGGAACTGTTAGCTAATGGCAAGGGTGTCCATCGTGAGGTGGAATCTGAAGGAAGCCGGAGGCAAAATCCCGAACTGACGGACAGAAACTATATATAAGGCTGAATTGGAATGGACGAGTTTACATAACAAAACAAAGTCCTATACTGCACGAGTTCCATACAGTAAATATAGCAGTTACATGGGAGGAAGGTTATAGCTCTTACCCGGGGAGATCTTACAAGTCCCGGCAAGAGAGATGGAATATCACACAGGAACAAGCCTGCCAGTGATGGCAGGTTGAATTGTAAGAAGTCAGCAGAGGTCATAGTAGTTTCTATGGGAACGAAGGACTGAACAATAGCAATCTTGAAGAATGATGGAGATGATGACAGTGCAAAGACCACAGAAAACATTACAAGATGGCTGTTTGCAAAAGGATAAGTTGGAAACTGAAGAGCATGCAAGAGCGTGTAGCATTGTTGTCAAAGAAGTAGGGAGACAAGATGGTATCGATTTAATTGATAGGGTAATTGATAGTAATAACCTTTTCAGAGCATGTA
>NZ_JBMIRP010000063.1:0-18863 GCF_049202975.1 Ureibacillus sp. MALMAid1270
GAGGAAATATTTTGATAATTAATTTCCAGTTTTAAAAAAATGAACATTAAAAAATCCCACCTAAAATAGGAGGGATGAAATAAATTGGTTTGAGTAAAATCCTTGAACCACAAAGCTCGGCGAATGCCGAGAGTCTATTTAGTTGATAGGAGGGTAAGTGATATCATAAGGAAAATTACAAATGAACTATCTGGTATAAATATTAGAACTGACGAAGACGCAGACCGTGCTATGAAAGTGTTAAGGAAGTATGTGGTATTTGAATAGAAAAGAGGTAGGGATAAACTCCTTGCCTTTTTTGTTGTTTAGAAACAGCACATGCATTAAAAGGGGCGACTGGGCATAGGTGGTTTTATATTTAACACTGTGATTTTAAAGATTTGGGTGTTTTTGCTTGTTATTTATACTACAGACTTCTTTCTACTATTATTTTATAGAGGTTGTCTACTTATTTATGCTAATGTTAAATGGTGGATATTTAAGACTATTGGAGGATTGTTGAAGTGTATATTTCTCATATCTCAATCAAAAATTATCGGAATTTTGGGAACGAACCCTTTGCGACTAAGTTAAAAAAGTTTACGACTATAATTGGTGAAAACAACATTGGTAAAACTAATTTACTAGAATCAATAGGTCTCATTTTAAGTCAGGATATTACAATGTTAAGAAAACGAATGTTGCAGTTGGATGATATAAACTATAAATCTAGAATCAAATTCAAGGAGGATGTATTAGATACAACGATTACTCCCGAAAATGTTAAATTTCCAGAAGTAGAAGTTCAACTCACATTTGAGGAGATGGATACTAAACAATTATCAGTTGTTGGTGATTGGTTTTCTGACAACTCTATGAATAAGGCAAAACTGACGTATTTGTTTAAACCTTCTAACGGCTTTAATTGTAAAGAGTGGGTTGAACAACAAAGAGAATATATACAAAAGTTAAAAGAAGAGAATAAAGAGTGGCAAGAAGAGAAACTTTTAAATTTTATAGAATTTCCAATAAAAAAATATCAATATCTCATTTATGGTGGAAATGATAGTACTAATCGTGTTGATCCTTATTTCCTTGGAATGTTGAAACTAGAACTACTGGATGCTCTTCGTGATGCAAAAAGGGAGTTAATTGCTAACGGTGATTACAAATTGTTATTTAGGGTTCTAAATCAAAATGACGAAACAGCCTATGAAGACATAAAGGGAGTTCTGAGCAATCTTGATGAAAAAATTAAAGATAACGAACAACTGAAAAATATAAGAAAGACCCTGATAGAGCAATTAGAAAAGATATCATTGCAAGAAACAACAGGCGGTAATAATGTTGATTTTCACTTTTCAACATTAGAAACAGGAGAAATTCTAAAAAAGTTAAGCCTAATCTATGGTCAAGAGCCAATCAGCATTGATAGAAATGGATTGGGAAGAAATAACCTTTTATATATTTCCTTAATCCTTTCCCGCTTGGCACCAGATGATAATATTGAGACATGCTTCCGAATTGTAGGTATCGAAGAGCCTGAAGCACATTTGCACCCGCATTTACAAAGGCATCTTGCTAGCAATATACAATCAATAAATGAAAAAAGAGAAGATTTGCAGATTATATTAACTTCGCATTCTACCCATATAACAAGTGCTTTAAACATGGACAATATGGTAGTTTTATTTAATGAAAGTGGTAAAGTAAAAGAACATTTTTTACTTGATGGGTTTGGGAATGATAAAAAGGGGAAAGTTCACCGGCATTATCTTGAGAAGTACTTAGATGCTACAAAGTCTAGTATGTTCTATGCACGAAAGATCATTTTGGTAGAAGGAATTGCAGAAGAAATTATTGTACCTGTGCTTTACCAATTATTTTCTCAAAAATCAATAGAAAGTATAGGCTGCAACATAGTTAATGTAAACGGAGTTGCTTTTAAGCACTTCTTAGAGATTGTAAAAAATGGTTATTTTATTAAATGTGTAGTGCTTACAGATGGAGATGTTGGAAAGAAGACGGAAAATCGTGCGGATAATCTAAAAAAGGAATATGAAACTACAAATAGCCCTATAAAAGTTGAAGTGAACAAAGAGACATTTGAAAAGGAATTAATAAGTGCTAACAAAAGTGGTAAAGGTAAAGAATTATTATTAAATGCACTGAAAGCAACTAGACCTATAAACGGACCAAAATACATTGCAGAAATTGGGGACAAGGAAATTGATACAAATTCATTTTTTGAATTAGTAGAGAATTATAAATCTGAATTTGCCTTTAATCTTTGTGACGAATTAAAGAAAGAAAATGTGGAATTCAAAATCCCAACGTATATTAAAAACGCATTCGAGTTTATAAAGGGGTAAAGTTTATGGCTGAAAAATTAAAACCCACACTAGTCATTGCTGGACCGGGTGCGGGGAAAACTCATTATATTATTGAAAAAGTAATCAATAGACTGCCATTGCTCGAACATCATAGATTTCTTGCTGTAATTACGTACACAAACTCTGCAACTAATGAAATTAAGGAACGCTTGATGGAGAAAACGGTTATTCCACCAAATGTCTTTATTGGAACTATTCATAGTTTTTTAGTGCGTTTTATACTTAAACCATTTGGGGTTGTTCAAGGTGTTTTACCAGAGCAAGTTGTTTATAAAGATGTAAGTATAAAGGCCAATGACAGGAAAGAAGAGAACATTATTAAGAATAATATCGTGAAAAAGGGAGTAGTACCCTATGAAAAAATTGTGTCATTATCTAGTAATTTATTAAAAGAAAACAAAAAGATTAGAGAACTTGTTTCTCAAAGGCTACAATTTTTATTTGTGGATGAATTTCAAGATGCAAACTCAGGACAGTTTAATATTTTTGAAGAAATAAGAAAAGCATCCGCAACGGAAATGTATTTTGTAGGCGATCCAGAGCAAAGTATCATGACTTTTCAAAATCAAGGTAATCAGATCCAGACTTTAGATAAGCGGCCAATATATAAGGCCATTAACAGTGGAACTATTAATAAGGAATATCTAGATAGTAATAATAGGTCAAGTTCAACCATTATTAATTTTATCAATAACTTCCATACCTCAATCATTCAACAAAAAACAAATAAAGAGAATAATACAAATAATAAAGTGACTTTCATTGCCGACACTTATGATTTACGGGAGATTATTAATTCATTTAATTCTCTATGCAATGATAGAACCGTATGTGAAAACAACCCATTAACAAGATTCTTTTTGGGTTACAGACGCAGCACATTTAAGACAGTTGAAAATGAATATGGATTGGTTCAAAAAGATGATAGCGATTCTAATTCAATACAGTTATTAAAAGAATGTTCAACATTCATCTGTGAAATTTTAAATAGAAGCAGGACAAGTATTATGGAGGACTTGGAAATAGATGATCTAACGTATAGACAACTCTGTTTCAAATTAGTAGAAAGCATTAAATCAAATCCATTCATAAATAGCAGTGAGATAATCTCGTTGATAAAAACAAACTTCAAATGCGATCCGTATAAGTCTGTTCATAAAAAAGTACAACATAATCCAGACCATATTGCAGAAGGATTTATTAACAAGATAAATCTTGAACTGCAGTACTTTAGTAGTATTAAAGAAATTAAAGATTTTCATCTTACCATTCACAAATCGAAGGGATTACTGGCTGATGCTGTTCTAGTAATTGCAAAGAGTAAAAATGAGTTGAAAAAATGGATAGAAGTGGACAAGCAATTAAGGTTTGAGGACAAGCAAGATACTTGTAGAGTTGGATATGTAGCATTTAGTAGAGCAAAAGAATTTTTATGTATTGCTTGTTTAGAAGAAATTGATGATGAATTAAAAAAGAACTTAACCCTCTTAAATGTAGATATGGTTCCAGCAATTGGGGAAAAGGAGAAGCAACCAATATGAGCCTTATACAAGAAGGTATAAATTTTCTAAATGAAAATAATGGAGCATTAACAGTATTGATAAATATTTTATTGGTCTCGATTACTGGGGTATATGTCTATTTAACGGCAAGTCTCTCTAAGGCATCAAATAAAACAATCGAGCATTCTTATAATGAATATAAAGATAGAAAATACAAGGAAGAGACTGTAAAAAAGAACCTTATTTACTTAGTTAATAGTGAAATATACATGAATTCATTTATATATGTTTTTTCACAGTACTATCTGCAAAATGGAGAGAACATAAATTTAAAGGAAAAACTAAGACATTATTTTATTAGTGGTGGGGTTTCGATTGACAAGACTTCAAGGGGGCATATAGTAGTTCATACAAGAATAGATACTTGGAAAGAAATTAATGCGCAATGCGCACAATATTTTTCTAATTCCCTTATGCAGGAATTGACTGGATATTATACGGGAGTTGAACATTCTAAAATTTATTCTGTTAATGGAATGTCCAACCAGAATTTTATTGAATTCTGTAAAGGTCAACTTATCTCTACATATAAATGCTTGGAGTTACTAAAACAAGAAGATCCGGACTTGCGCATTGGTGAAGAATATAGCATTGATGGAAAGGTTCTTACTGTAAATAAGGAAACAGGTACTCTTATTGAAATGAATAAGTATTTGGAACAAGTAGTTTCAAAATAAGTTGTAGTAGGATTGTAACGTTACTTTCGGTGGGGAAATATCCGAAATCAAAGCATTTAAATGGAAATTGAATACCAAAGTGTTTCTGGCATTTAAATGATGTAGGTTTTGGCAGTATGATTATAAATTATTTTGAATCATTTCTCAATACATTAACGTATAAACGCTTGTATTTATACATAATTGTAAGGCAGTGTTTTTTGTATTAACCGGCAGGATAATTTAACAAAGTTTGTATTAGAATTGGGACTTTTCCAATTCTTTTTTTATATAAATTTTGTAATTTTATTCAAATGCATATTTGAATAATAAAATGAATTTGATATAATACATTCAAATGAATGTTTGAATAAAGGAGTGATTGTTATGGAATTAAATAAAATCGAATTTTATTTGATGAATAATCCAATGAGGAAATGGCTTCAAAAGAACATTGAGTTTAAAACCTTTAAAGAGTTTTTAGATAAGAATAATCTTTCTTTGGAGGGAAAAGTAGTATTAGATGCTGGGTGTGGATCAGGATATAGTACAAAGTTAATTCAAGAATTTAGTCCTGCTGAATTGATAGGGTTCGATATTATGCCATCACAAATTGAAAAGGCAAAACAAGCATATCCTGAATTAAATTTCTTTGTTGGCAGCGTGTTAGAAACACATTTAGACTCCGATAAGTTTGATGCTGTTCTTGTTTTCGGAATTCTGCATCATATTCCTCAATGGAAGGATGCTATTACAGAACTTTATCGAGTGTTAAAGTCTGGAGGGGTACTTTTAGTCGAAGATTTGAATAAAGATGCTTCTCATTTTTTTGCCACTTATTTTAAATTAGATCATCCGCCAGAAGCCTACTTTACTTGGGATGAATTTACAGATCATCTTGAGGAAACAGGGTTCGATATTTTAGAACAAAAAAGAATTATTTCAAAGGGAGTCGGGTCTTTCCTTTGTTTAAAAAATTAAAAATTAAAATTTTGGAGGTAAATAAATGGTAACAACGATACTTACAGCCGCAACTATTTATGTAGCGACAGGGATTGATTATCTTGTTATTTTAATTCTATTGTTTTCGCAAATAAAAAAAGGACAGGAAAGACATATTTGGATAGGAAAGTATGTTGGAACGATAATTGTTATAGGAGCAAGTCTTTTAGTTTCTCTAGGTGTTGCCAACTTGATCCCTCAACAATGGGTTATAGGACTTCTTGGACTTTTACCAATTTACTTAGGAATAAAAATATGGATTAAAGGAGAACAAGATGAAGATGAAAGCAACATTTTGTCCTTATTTTCATCAGGTAGGTTTAATCAATTATTTCTAACGGTCACTTTTATTGTATTGTCTTCCAGTGTGGATGACTTTTCCATTTATATACCGTATTTCACAACATTAAATGGGACTGAAATCATTGTCTCTATTATTGTCTTTTTAATAATGATTGGGGTTTTACTCTACGTGGGCTATCGTTTAGCACACTTGGAATTCGTATCGGAAAAAATAGAAAAGTATGAACGTTGGATTGTTCCAATTGTCTTTATAGGATTAGGAATTTATATTATGTATGAAAATGGGACATTCAATGCCTTGTTCTCATTCCTATTTTAACAAACAGGTAATTGGGTTGAATCAGACGAAAGCAGTTAAGAAAAAGTGCTTGGATTTTTTATCCAAGCATTTTTGTTTTTATTTCATTCAAATAAATGTTTGAATAACGATAAAAAAGGGTTATAATATATTCAAATGAATATTTGAATGAAAAGGGAGTGAAACTAATGGGTAAGAAGGATACTTGTGAAATTTATTGTTATGACGAAGAAAAAGTTAATCGAATACAAGGCGAATTAGAAAAAGAGGATATGTCTAGTGTTGCCTTATTATTTAAAGCACTTGCAGATGAAAACAGAGCAAAAATATCCTTTGCTTTATGTCAAGATGACGAACTATGTGTGTGTGATGTCGCCAATATTATAGGTTCTACCGTTGCAACAGCATCTCATCACCTACGAACTCTTCATAAACAAGGGATTGTAAAATACCGAAAAGAAGGCAAATTAGCGTTTTACTCACTAGATGATGACCACATCAAGCAATTAATCACTATTGCGTTAGCACATAAGAAAGAGGTGAAAGTCAATGTCTAATCAACAACCCAATTTAACTGAAGAAGAAATGAAAGCATATCGTGTTCAAGGATTTACTTGTGTAAATTGTGCAGCCATTTTTGAAAATAATGTAAAAGAATTGCCCGGTGTTGATGATGCGAAAGTAAATTTTGGAGCATCTAAAGTGTATGTGAAAGGTACTGCAACGATTGAAGAACTAGAAAAAGCAGGAGCATTTGAAAATTTAAAGATTCGGGATGAAAAAGAACAGAGAGTAGAACGTGAACCATTCTGGAAGCAAAAAGAAAATATTAAGGTCTATATTTCAGCGATATTACTGTTGATTAGTTGGTTTTTAGGGGCGCAATACGGGGAAGAGCATATTCTTCCAACTATTGGTTATGCAGCATCCATGTTAATTGGTGGATATTCGCTGTTTATTAAAGGTCTAAAAAATTTAAGCAGATTACAATTTGATATGAATACACTAATGACGATTGCCATTATAGGTGCTGCAATCATTGGTGAATGGGGTGAAGGTGCAACTGTTGTTATCCTATTTGCGATTAGTGAAGCATTAGAGCGCTATTCAATGGATAAGGCTCGTCAATCCATTGAATCATTGATGGATATTGCTCCAAAAGAAGCATTAGTCCGTCGTGGGAATGAAGAAATGATAATCCACGTTGATGATGTTCAAGTTGGAGACATTATGATTGTAAAACCGGGTCAAAAGTTAGCAATGGATGGAGTAGTTATCAAAGGAACTTCAACATTAAATCAGGCTGCAATTACTGGGGAAAGTGTTCCGGTAACAAAAACAATTGATGATGAAGTGTTTGCGGGAACATTAAATGAAGAAGGATTGCTCGAAGTTAAAGTAACCAAACGAGTGGAAGATACTACTCTTTCAAAAATTATTCATCTTGTAGAAGAAGCACAAGCAGAACGAGCACCTTCTCAAGCATTTGTCGATAAATTTGCGAAATACTATACACCATCTATTATGATTTTGGCCCTTTTAATCGCTGTTATACCTCCATTATTTGGTGGGGATTGGAGTGAATGGATTTATCAAGGGTTGGCAGTTTTAGTTGTTGGTTGTCCGTGTGCTTTAGTTGTTTCCACGCCGGTATCGATTGTTACTGCTATTGGAAATGCAGCGAAAAATGGTGTTTTAATTAAAGGTGGTATTCATTTAGAAGAAGCAGGAGCCCTTAAAGCCATTGCTTTTGATAAAACAGGAACATTAACAAAAGGAATTCCTACTGTAACAGACATCGTGACATATGGTGACGATAAAAACGAATTGCTTGCAGTTACAGCAGCCATTGAAAAAGGATCACAACATCCACTTGCTTCAGCCATTATAAGAAAAGCAGAAGAAAACGGCTTGAACTTTAATGGAATGTCGGTAGAAGACTTTCAATCAATTACGGGTAAAGGTGTAAAAGCAAGAGTAAATAATGAAATGTATTATGTCGGAAGTCCAAATTTGTTTGAAGAATTGCATCAAACAATTGAAAGTACCATTCAAGAGAAAATTACTCGTATGCAAATAGAAGGAAAAACGGTGATGGTTTTGGGAACGGATAAAGAAATCCTTTCGCTAATTGCCGTAGCAGATGAAATGAGAGAAACATCAAAAGAAGTCATCAACAAATTGAATCATATGGGAATTGAAACAGTAATGCTGACTGGTGACAATAAACGAACAGCAGAAGCCATTGGGAAACAGGTTGGAGTTTCAGATATTAAAGCCGATTTACTTCCAGAAGATAAATTAAACTTTATTAAAGAACTTCGTGGAAAGCATCAAAGTGTGGCAATGGTAGGAGATGGTGTAAATGATGCACCAGCACTTGCGGCTTCAACGGTCGGTGTAGCGATGGGTGGTGCTGGAACTGATACAGCACTAGAAACAGCCGATATTGCATTAATGTCTGATGATTTAAGCAAGTTGCCATATACCATTAAATTAAGCCGTAAGGCATTAACCATTATCAAGCAAAACATTACCTTCTCTTTAGCCATTAAATTAGTGGCATTACTATTAGTTATGCCCGGATGGTTGACCCTATGGATTGCTATATTTGCCGATATGGGCGCAACATTGCTTGTTACATTAAACAGTTTAAGATTACTAAAGGTTAAAGAATAAAAATAAGGTTTCATAGCAAGGGAAAATTTTTGTTCCCTTGCCTTTTTGCCTAGTGTAATTCTTATTAAACTAAAGGGTGCGTTGATCCGACAATGATTTACGCTCTTTTTGTTGAAGTTATTACTATAGGGCGGTTTAAATAAAGGTGGGAGAACGATGGATCGTTGTAGTAGTAAGGTTAATGAAGTGGTAACGGAAAATAATGGTGCTTGCCCATCTTGTAATAATAAAGCAAAAAACGTAAAGTTGATTACACTAAAATCATTACTTAAACCGACTGCATTAGAAACTTTAAATGCGAATGTAAATCACTATTTCTGTTTAAGTAAAGAGTGTGATGTAGTTTATTTTGATGCTGATAATAAGAAATATCTTACATCTGACATAAAGGTAGCAGTACATCAAAAAGATGACTATGTAATAACACCTATTTGCTATTGCTTTGACTGGACAAAAGAGAAAATTAAGAAATATGTAAAACAAGAACTTTCTCCTAATCCAATTGAACATATTCGAGAAAACATAAAGGAAAACCGATGTGGTTGTGAGGTAAACAATCCACAAGGAAGTTGCTGTTTGGGTAATGTTACAAAGTATATAAAAAGTATTAAAAGTTAATTTGAATCTTCAACTAACGTCCCTTATATATAGTATCCTTTTCAAAGCACTGATATGGTGCACCCTTTATACTGTTTACATGTAACCATAGAAAAGCGTTTAAGGACTTAACTTGGAGACTCTGTGGGTATGATTTGTCTTGAAAGGCTGAAGCACGTGTTTCAGTAGGCAAACCAGCCTATCATACCCACCCCTCCAAGTAAAGCCCTATCGTTGTTTACGTTGAAAACTATTATTTACTAAATATAATAAGTAAAAATAGTTAGTAAATAGGCTGTTTTTATATCTTCATTTACGTTGAATTAGGTCAAATACCATACTACATATAATGGTGCGTTACTTCATAAAGAGCCTAAATACATTACTTTCGTATTTTGGCTCTTTTTACATTCATAAAAGATAATGCCATTTATAGCATTTTTTAATTCCCAAATACATACCAAAGCGCTCCTTTCTTTTTTATATTGGTTTCAATAGAAATGCTTACTCAATTAGTGATAGTCTATATTATTTCTGTCGTTTCTTTTTCTACAAATTGTACACATATAAATATGTTGAATCAGAATAAAGTTTGCAGAATGAGAAAAAAGTCTGCATAAGAAGAAAAAAGTTTGCAAGAAGTCTCGTGGGTGTATCCATAGTATGGGTATATTCACGGGGTTTTTTTATGTTTTTTATAGGCTAGCAAAGGTTTTTCGTGGGGGTTAAGGTATCCCTTTCGGGTTAGATAATATCTAAGAATAAAGACATCACAAGGGGTGTTCGTGTATCACTTTGAATGAGTAGTAATAGAACCAAACCAATTAAGGAAAGCCCACGTCCAGCAACGTGCAACACGCCACAAGCAAGGTTCTCGCCCATAAAAAAACAAATAAATATATAAATAATTAGGCATAGGTCAATTTGGTAAGTATGGGGAATGGCGGTGGTACAGGGGAAACCGCAAGGTATAGTAGAGTGCTCCATCTTTCAAGGGAAGCCCACGTCCAGCAACGTGTAACAAGCCCCAAACAAGGTCCTCGCCCTTAAAAATAAATATATATAAATAATTAGGTATAGGCCACGAGGTAAGTATGGGGATGGTGGTGGTAAGGCAAAACCGTAAGGTTTAGTAGAGTGCTTCATCTTCCAAGGGAAGTTCACTTCCATGAAGGTATACCGTGCTTCAAACATAAGCACTCGCCCATAAAGAAATAATTAAAAATAAAAATAAATAATTATGTATGGGTAACGTGGAAAGTATGGGATTGACGGTGGTATATGAGAAACCGTAAGTGCTAGGTATGAAGTAGATGGATGAAAGGTATCTTCGATACCATATTTATTGGCGAGATGCGAATATCATTACTGAAACACCCACTAAACAGATACTAGCACCTATCCAAACGTATAAATCAGGTGTACCCCATCCTCATATACGGAAGGACTCCTCCGAAAACACCTCAATAAATGGCTTACTTTTCTTCAACAATAGCCAAATTAGATTCCACTCCATCAATTTCGGCAATTCCAACAAATATAAAAAATACAATTGCATAGGCACCTCATTAGAAGGCAAGAATCGGTTATGGTACAGGGGGCACCGTTAGGTGCCCTAATTGGGTTTTGGTCACTCCTCTAATATGGTGATCTCCCCACTATGTCTAAGCAAACTTTATTCTTATCATTTTTATTTTTCGAGTTCATTTTCGGCAGAAAACCGGCAAATCTTTGAGCAAACTTTATTCTCATTAAAAAAGTTGGGTAATGCCTTTGAAGTCAGATGTGGCAAGGGGTGAACGTGATTTCTCGCTTCTGCAAACTTTATTCTAATTTAACATAGTTACAAAAAGTTATTTGCAGTAAATATCTTAGGTGGTAGAAGAATGATAATAATGTTCCCTTAAAATCATAAAAAAGATTGCTGAGGGATATTGAATGTGTCTAACCGGCCCGTTAGAATCGAGTTACTAAAATTCACCTTATCGTAGTAGAGGAAGTGAAAAATGACTAAACGTAATCAATCTTGGAATGAGAATAAATATAATCGGTTTGTTAAAGAAGGACGGGGACAGGGAGCAGGTAAGGAATATAAACCATGGTTGACTATTCAGGATTTTCCTTCTATGGGGAGAGTATCACGAATACTAGGGTGGAAGAGTGGTAGAGTACATCATTTATTTTCAGATTTGCAGGCTCGCTACTTTTATATGCTGGAGTGGGAAGATACAGTTGTTGACATTCGAGAACATTATCCCCTGTTAGACCTTGAAGATGCTATTCAACATAAATCAGATTTGAATTTCAAACTATTTACAGATAAAGATAGTGGATATCCATATACCCTAAGCACTAATTTCCTAATAACGATAAACAGAGCAGATGGAGTTAATTTGCAATTAGCCAGAAGCATAAAAATGGCTTCGGAACTTGAGAAGAAAAAGACATTGGAAAGATTAGAGATTGAACGCCGATATTGGACGGAAAAAGGAATAGACTGGGGAGTTGTTACTCAAAAAGAAATTTCTAATGTGCTTGCAAAAAATATTGAATGGGTCCATTCCTGCTTATATTCATATGCTGAAAGAGGTTTTACACAGGATGAACTGATTTATTTAGGCAACTCTTTAATAGAAAGATTAGTAGATGCCAAGCATTCAATTAGAAAGATTACCGCTGACTTTGACAAGGAATTTAATTACGATTCAGGAACAGCGTTGTTTGTGTTTAAGTTTTTAATTGCTTCCAAACAGATTGGGATAGATATGACTAACCAAATTGACGTAAATCTATCCAATCCAACAATAGAAGTAAAGTCACGAGTTACGAATGAGGAGGTAAAAAGAAAATGCTTGTAGTTAATAATCTTATTTCCTTTACTGATTCAGAAAACGAGAAAGTAGTAGAAAGGGTATTATGGCTTAATAAAGAACATGATTATGGGTATTTTTTTAATATTCATACCACCTCTTTGCCCTATGAAAGGAATATTTCAGAAGTGGAAGAGGGGCTTAACAAGGGTATCATAATTCTTGTTGAAAAGGACCCATTCAGTCGGTTGATAAATGAAAATGATATTCCTGAAAAACATCTGTCCTTACGTGACAGTACTTGGGAAATTATAAAGGATATTGTGAAGTTAGAGCCATTTGTCTACCACTCTGCAGAAAGAAGAAAATTAATTCTAAAAAAGAGTGAAGCCCACAATATTCATGAAAGTACTATTATCCGCTATTTAAAGAAGTATTGGCAACGCGGTAAAACAAAAAATGCCCTTTTACCTGACTATTATCTGTGTGGAGGTAAAGGTAAGGAAAAGAAGGCTAATGAGGTAAAAAGAGGAAGGCCTAGAAAGCATGGACAGGTAACAGGCGAAGGAATAAATATTGATGAAAATATCAAAAAAATATTTAGGTCTGCTATAAACAAGCATTATTACTCCGCTGCCGAAAAATCACTAACTCTTACCTACGAACTAATGTTAAAAGAGTATTTTAGTATGGATAGTAAAGTGAAAGGAAATGTTGAAATACCAGTAATAAAATCCTATGGAGAGTTACCATCACTAAATCAGTTTAGGTATTGGTTTGAAAAGGAAAGAGACATCAAAAAAGAAATCGGCCAGAGAAAAGGTCGAAAAAATTATGAACAAAATCATAGAGCAATTATTGGGGAATCTACAACAGAAGCATTAGGCCCCGGTGCAGTTTATCAGATTGACGCAACAGTTGGCGACTTGTACTTGTTATCAAGATTTAACCGGGATTGGATAATTGGACGACCTATAATTTATTCTGTAATGGATGTTTATAGCAGAATGATCGTTGGTCTATATATTGGATTGGAAGGTCCATCATGGGCGGGTGCAATGATGGCTTTGGCTAATGCTGCTTCTGATAAAGTAAGTTTTTGTCGGGACTTCGGAATTGAGATTGAAAAACATGAGTGGCCAGTCGCACATCTTCCAGAATCTATATTGGCTGACCGAGGAGAATTAGAGGGAAGTAAAGTTGAGCCCCTAATTAATAACTTCGGAATAAAAATTTTAAATACACCTTCTTACAGGGCTGACTTAAAGGGAATAATTGAACAACATTTTCGAGTGACCAATACAAGAACGAAGGCTTTTCTACCGGGTGCTGTAAAGCCTGTTAAAGAACGTGGTGATCGTGATTACCGTTTGGAGGCACAGTTGGATATTTACCAGTTTACTCAAGTGATTATCAAATGTGTTTTATATCATAATAATCAACATTATCTTACAAACTATCAGCGTGAAGAAATGATGGTGGAGGACGGAATAGAGTCTATTCCAATACAACTCTGGAAATGGGGGATAAACAACAAATCTGGAAAGTTACGTCATGTTTCAGAGGATGTTGTAAAACTCAATCTCATGCCAACGGGCAAGGCTACCGTAACTGCAAAGGGGATTGCGTATAAAGGATTACTCTATGGTTCAAAACAGTCTTTAAAGGAAAGATGGTTTGAAAAGGCACGGAACCGGGGCACTTGGAAAATTGAAATAAGTTATGATCCAAGAAATATGGATTATTTATATTTACGGGATGAAAATGGTTTGAGTTTTGATAAATGCTTTTTATTGGAACATCAGCAACGATATAAGGGCAAGGTAGTTGAAGAAATTAATTACTTGCTAGAATACGAAAAACTGAAAGAAAAGCAGAACAAAGAGAAAGTAATACAGTCAAAAGTTGATTTAAACACTGAAATTGAAGAGATTGTAAAACAGGCTAAATTGGAAACATCTCAAAAACAAACGGATGTAATTAGTAAAAGGGGCAGAATAGGGAGCATTCGAGCAAACCGTGCAGTTGAAAAAATGATACAACGTGATGAAGAGACTTTTGAATTAAATAAAGTTAATATAGAAAACTCTAAGATTGTTCCTTTTAATCAATCAGAAAGTGATGAATTTATGGGAGATTCAGGGTTTGATTTGTTGTTGAGAAAGCAGAAGGAGGCTTTAAAAAAGAAAGATGAATAAAATTATTATTCCAAATGGCAGTGATGCTGTTGTTGCTGAATACGGGGAACAGGTTATCAAGGAATATAGTGGGAATCCTTTCATTGAAGCACTTCCTTCTATACTCTCTACAGAGGAAGCCATTGAAAAAATGGCTATATATGCTGAATACAACCCAAAAGAAAGAATGCTAGATAAACATTATCGCATTCATTTGGTTCAAAGATTATTCCAATGTTTTCAGCCGTTATGGATACACTTGGATTTGGAAAGTAGAATCTCTAGGGTAATTCGACAGGGATATTTGGCAAGAAATCCTTTTCGAGCCGGGTATGCACAGGGCTTGCAGGAAGGACATCGAAATATCAAAGGATTGCAGAGTGAATTAAGCAATAATAGTGTTTTTAGAACAACTGCAGCAGGTTTTACAATAATCGGTGTAAGTGGCATGGGAAAAACAACTGCTATAAATAGAATTTTGTCCTTATATCCTCAAGTTATTGTTCACAAAGACTATAACGGAATAAATTTCAGTATGTATCAACTTGCATGGCTTAAACTCGATTGTCCTTTTGATTCTTCCTTGAGAGGACTAGCCTTGGAATTTTTTCGAAAGGTCGACGATTTATTGGGAACAGAATATCACAAAAAATTTGGGCTAGGTAGAAAAACGATAAATGATATGTTGGTGATTATGTCTCAAATAGCGAGAAACACAGGGCTGGGTGTTTTAGTTATAGACGAGATTCAGCATTTAAGTAAAGCAAAAAGTGGTGGGGATCAAAAGATGCTGAACTTTTTTGTAACACTAGTTAATACAATTGGTGTTCCAGTTATTTTAGTAGGAACTCCCGCTGGATTGTCTATTTTGCAAAGTGAATTTAGACAGGCAAGGCGGGGAAGTGGTCAAGGAGATATGATTTGGGATAGATTAAAAAACAACCAAAATTGGGAGTTATTGATTAATGCGCTTTGGGGTTATCAATGGACCAAGAAGCAGATACCTTTAACAGATGATTTTAAAAATACCTTGTATGAGGAAAGCCAAGGTATTATTGATATCGCGGTAAAACTTTATGCCATGGGTCAAATTGAGGCCATTATGACAGGTAGGGAAGAAATAACACCAGAAATCATTAGTCAAGTGGCTAATAAGCATTTACAACTTGTTAAACCAATGATTCAGGCTTTGAAGTCGGGCAACATTAGTAAGATTGCAAAGTTTGAGGATATCAGTACAGTGGATGTAGATTTTTTAGGATTTTTGGATAGAGAAAGGGCTTCTATTGATTTGCAAATGAAGATGGAGGCAATAAAAAGAACGCAAAAGAAAAAAGAACAAGAAATGAGTATATCCATTAAAGAAAAGGCAATTTTGAAACTAATAGAATTGGATTTTGAACCAAACGAGGTTCAAAAGGTTGTAGAGGAAATTACTGAAAAAGAGGGGAATTTGGATATAAACGAATTGGTTGTGAGAGCCATTCAGGGAATATCTGCTGCATATAAACGAAAGAAAAGGTCAAAGAAGGAAGAATCTTCGGTAGTGAATGATATAAGGAATTTAGTTATTGAGGGACGAAAAGAGAACAAGACAGCGTATGAAATTCTTAGTAATGGTGGCTTTATTAAAAGTCATGAAAACGATTTTGGTCAGACAGGGTGATGGGAAATGATGACCTTCTTTCCTGTCCCGTATAAAGACGAACTTTTATACAGTGTTTTGGCGAGATACCACGTACGTAGTGGAAACGTCAGTATCAAAGCGACACAAAAGGATATATACGGTACTGATAGCATTACAGCAATAATGGACTTGCCTTCTCATATAAAACGTATTATGGAAAACCTTCCCGTTGGGCACCATTATACACCTGAATACTTAATTACAAATCATACACTTTACCCATTCTACTCTGCTTTTCTGCCTTCTGAACATGCTGCTCAAGTTAAAGAATCTATGATTGGGGATAATGGGGGTAGTATTTATAATAGGATTGGTTTGATGGCAAGTTCAGTAAAGTTAAATGAGTATTTTAAATTTTGCCCCAAATGCGCTGATGATGAAATGTATAATCTTGGGGAATTGTATTGGCATAGAATTCATCAAATACCGGGAGTTCTTGTTTGTCCAGAGCATAATACCCCGTTGTATGATAGCCAAGTACCTGTTAGGGGTTATAACAAACATGATTATAGACTAGCCGCTCCTGAAAGTTGCAAAATAGGTCGGTTGGATTCTAATTATACTGACAAAATCATAGAAAAGGCAATCAATATTACAGAAGATATAATACTTCTGTTAAGTAATAAGATGGAGAGTAAGTCGTTGGACTGGTTTAAAGAGCAGTATCAAAGTAGGTTAAAAGAACTTGGTTTTGCAAATGTAAACGGTAGAATAAGACAGAAAGAGTTAATAGGATCTTTTTTGGAATTTTACGGTCGTGGACTACTGGAGATAATGCAATCGGATATTGATAATTATAACAGCAATTGGTTAAACGATATGCTCCGTAGAAACAATAGGACAAGCCACCCTATAAGACACCTATTACTTATTCAGTTCCTTGGAATATCTATTTCCGATCTTTTCAATAAAAAAATCACATATAAACCATTTGGTGAGAAACCTTGGCCATGTCTGAATCCTGCTGCTAGTCATTATATGAGCGATATCGTAACCAACATGGAATTAAAGTATGGCACAGATAGTAAAAATCCCATTGGGATATTTAGGTGCGATTGTGGCTTTGTTTACCTCAGAACAGGCCCAGATTACAAAGATAAAGACAGATACAAAAAAACAAAGATTAAGCAATATGGACCGGTATGGGAAGTCAAATTAAAACAACTTACTGAACAAAGATTAAGTTTAAGGGAAACAGCAAGACAATTAGAGGTAGATCCAGCCACAGTCAAAAAATATGCTAAGAAATTAGGTTTAAAAACATACTGGATAAATAGAAGTGAAGAAGAGGACATAAGTGCAAACTCCATTAAACAGGATTATTCTCATGAGAAAAAAGAAGGGTACAGAGGAGAATGGCTTAATCTAAGAAAACAGTATCCGCACAGCAGTAAAACTGAATTACGCCAATTTAACAATAGAGTGTTTACATGGCTGTACAGAAATGATAGGGATTGGTTGAATCGGAACTCTCCTAAATTAAAATCAATAGTCAATGATAATCATAGGGTTGACTGGGAGTATCGGGATGAGGAAATTTTCAATAATGTAACAGTTGCAGTCAATGATATGTTATCTGTCGAGAAGCCCATACGTATTACGGTAAGTTCAATAGGTAGTAGAATTGGAATTAGGCCACTATTGGAAAAACATCTTGATAAATTGCCAAAGACAAAAAGGTATCTGAAGGGAAAATCTGAGAGTATAAAAGATTTTCAAATTAGAAGGCTACAATGGGCAGTACAGGAGTTACAGGATGACGGACATGATTTATCCTTATGGAGAATTTTCAGGAAGGCAGGGATCAGAAAAGAGTTTCAGGATGAACTACAAGGGGAGACACTAAAATTTGTTCTTGGGAAAAATGATATGAATATATAAGTTTGATATGGATCAAGTTATTCTGATGCTTATATTTATACCGTGATACGATTATAGAACAAAATGAAGGAGAGTAGGATGGTCAGTAATTTGCTATCTTACTCTTTTTAATTCTACCCTCATTAGAAAACACCTCTACCTAGTCTTGGTATTATAATAGTCTATTTATAATAAAATCACCGAAAAAAGAGGGTAAAATTGCCTCTGTAATTCAAGTTAAAGGTCTCTCTATATAATCGTATAGGATTAAAATTTACTCTGTTTTAATAGGCTTTTTTCACAATTAGTTAACGCCATATGAAAATATATCAATAATTTTATTTAATATCGATTTGGCCTTTTTAAATTTATGTTACAACAATATTGGGGGATAAATTGATAATGAAATTGGTTCCCATTGTTAAGGGAGGTGTTGAAAATGATTAATACTAGACAACAAAGATTAGAAGATTTATTAGAAGAATTAAGTATCATCCGTTCATTTTATGAAAGGTTTTGGTCTGACATGTCCGAACAACAACTAGATTATTTAGCAGACATTGAATACCGAGTAGTTAAAGAAATCCGTGTGCTTGAAAAATAATAGGTTTAAATAGTAAAGGGATTCCAATTTAGATTTGGAAGTATTTTGTAAGTCAATATAAATTGGAAAACAAATAATAGAGTGACAGGGAGAGTGAAATACCTTGTAATCAGTAAGATAGAGTCTCGGAATAAATAACAATTTTTCCGGGTGAAATGAACCAAAATTACTGGAAATTGGATTGGAATGGCCTGCACAATCATTATTTTCATTGTATTTTCAAAAATGTCCATGACAAAGAAACCTATTACCATTA